>CAZMJD010000147.1:0-4839 GCA_964566385.1 uncultured Candidatus Poseidoniales archaeon
TACTCCCGAACAACCAGATACATTCCCTCCACCATTGGTCGAAGGACTGATTGCACGTGATCATCCCCGCGATATAGGTAATGGTATTGATATTGAATTCAAAGTGAATTCAGCTTCAGATTCACACACATATTTCGTATATGTCGCGGACACCTCTAGTGCGTTCACTACGACACCTTGGAGTTTATCAGAGGTAATGACAATCAATCATAGCACTGTCGAGAATGACACGCAAGTCAACCTTACTGTGTACAATACCAGCGCCGTTCTCAATGAGACGGGCGTGGTGGTCACGCCATCGTCAGCCCTTGTTGCGGATCAGTCATACTATGTTGCGGTCGTCACGAATGATACGAATGATAATCGTTTATTCCCCCCATCTTGGACAGGGCCTGTTAACACCATTTCAGATCTGATGAATGGGACCCTCGTTGTAAGTGTTGTAAGTGGTGCCCAACAACCGATTCATGCTTGGGATGCTTTTGCAGTTCCAGCATCGCACCCCACCCTCCGCGTTCAGGTTTCACTTGATGAGGCTGAACCCTCGCTGAATCGTAGCATCCGTATCCTTGAAGCTCGGCCGCAGACATGCACTTCCGTATGCATCAATGAAATCATGGCCAATCCAAATGGCCTAGATACGGGCGTGATGTTTCCGAAGGGGGAATGGGTGGAACTGTACAACCCAGGTCCTGATGCAGTCAATCTGGAGAATTGGAAGTTAGAAGATCTCAGTGGGAAGGTACATCCAATCGATAAGAATTCTTGGATAGGCTTCGACGCACTTGCCACCCCGTTCGTTCTTGAACCGGGCTCTTATGCGCTGATTGCTGAGAATGATATTGGCACTCTGAAATTGAACAACGGTGGTGAAACTCTTCTTCTGAAGAATGGAACGGGCTCAATCATACAGAATGTGACTACTGGTCAAGCCACAGAGGGTGTTCCAGCAGTACCAAATCCATCTAACCCTACTCTCACGTGGATCAATGGGGTGGAAAGCACTCCTGGAAGCCCAGATGTAGGTACTATTGTATTCTGGACAGGTATTCTCAACGAGACGGGTCTGCTTGAGATCTCACTCGATCCTTCCACTGCTAGCGATTCTATTCCCTTCGGTGAGTTCAGTCTCGTCATTCTTATGGACGAGATTGAGGATGAAGTAACTGGGCGAACTCTATTCATTCCGGGCTCAGTCGTTCACTTCAATCGGACTTTAGATGTTGAATTATTCGTTGCCTCAACGAATCCCCATCAACTCATTCGTAGCACTACATCAGACATCGTGGTTGGGATAAGAGGAGATCAGGATGCTGAGATAGCATCGGCATTACTCGCTCAACCAGTCCTTTTGTCATATACGGACGACGCTGGAAATGCCGAACAGATACAATCCAGTATGGATTCAATGGGCCGAGCCACCTTCTCTATCCCAGAAAATGCCCGTGGTCAAGCATCAATCTCTCTGAAGGATCCACCCACATGGTTGAATGCATCACCCTCTTCGCTGATTGTCACGATGATTGAACCTCCACTTGAATCGATATCAACCCCTGAATTCACGTGCCCAGTTGAAGTCTGGCGTCCTTCGGCGTATCTGCAGGATGAAAATTCACAAAACAGACTTACTTGTACGCTGGAGAATGCTGATGACATTGCATTTCCATTCACCCTCACAAACAATATGATGACTGTTGCAAGCGATGGGACCCTCACTGTTCAAACGCCTCCTTCCATCCTTCCTGCACGTGGCACCCCAATAGATCTAGATTTTGAACTCGACACTCCATTGGCTGGCCTCATAGTAGATGAGAAGGGGCTGTGGATCAACTTCACCTTCACCATCGACATCTCTGGACCATACCATGTTTCCCGCACGATTGATTACACGATTCAAGTCCACATCACCCCACCTGAACTGATTGCTCTACATGTTTCATGTGATACGAATGTGAGTGCACCTGCGGGCGAATCAAGCATTCAGGACCTCACATGTACCATCATCAACCTCAATGGAGTTACCGTGACCTTCTCTGGTAGCCCCTCTTGGAACGCAGGAACATCCTCCGCACATGTTCATTCATCCTTACCTATCGGCGTCCCTCTTCCATCAGGTCATCCTGGAGTGACGTTGATCTTGAAGGTCACAGTGACTGCTGATCCAACGGTCACAACGTTACCTATTCACTTCATTCTTGAAAGCAGGTCAACGGGATGGATATCATTTGAACAATCCATCGATCTGACGATTGACATCGATCGACCTCTGGAAGAGAATACTTCCACCCCCATTGACACAAATGAATCTACTACTACAAACATATCAGATGTACAAGATACCAACATTAGTTTGAATGGTAGTAATAGTGAATTGAATCAATCATCTCAGATCAACGCCTCGACCTCAGTGAATTCAACTTCAGCCTCTCAATCAATCAAAGTAGCAGGAATGGGTATGGCCGTTCTGCTTTTCATTCTCATTGGTCTTTCAGCACTTCTGAATTCACTGGATCGAGAGGATGAGTATGATGAAGATGAAGACGAGGACTTTGGTGTATCATATGTTGACTTTGATGACATGGACATCGTCCGTTCCTCTCAATCCTTATCGGAAGCCAAGAGGAGGAAGGAAGCCGAGACCCCCCTCCCCCTCCCAGATCAGGATGTGAAGAAAGAGTCCGGTGGAGATGCGCGAGCACGCCTTGCTCGCCGCTCTCAGAAAGCCCGTAAATCTCGCTCTATCAGTGCCGATGACGATGAGGATCCATCTCCCAAGGCCCCCGAACCGATGAAACCAGATCCTGTGCCTGAGAAAGAAGAAATTCTCGAAGAAGAGGAATACATCGAAGAAGAGGAATACATCGAAGAAGAGGAATATCTCGAAGAAGAACATGATGCTGAAGATGAAGAAGAGGATGATATTATTCTCGACGAGGATGGAGTCGAATGGTGGGAGGACGAAGATGGAACATGGTACTTCAGAGATGAAACCATGGATGACTGGGAAGTCTTTGAGGGAGAAAAATGAACACATCATCCGAACAGAGTGGTAACTTTGCTCTTGTCCAGCACACTTCTGCACATCAACACTCAACAGATGGTGGCGTTGCAGTAGCTGGTTTCAGCACCGTAGGTATGGTTGGCGTCATTGCTGCCAGCCATGTTATTCGAACACTTGATCTCCAACATATTGGCAGCGTTCTTGACAAACGATTCCCCGCTGTTGCTCTGATCCATGATCAGGTACCAAAGCATCCAGTTCGGATACATGCTGGCGATGGCATTGGTGTGTTCACTGCAGAAATACAGTTTGAGAACATTCATGACGTGCAGTTTGCAAACACTGTGTTTGAATGGTTCATCGAAGGGGGTCACCAGACCTTATTCATCATAGATGGCCTTGTCAGGCAAGAGGTCGCTTCTCCTACCTCTCACCTCTTCGCAGTTGGTTCGACTCCAGGGACCCGCCAAGCTCTCGATGAAGCGGGAATCGATCAGATTGAACAAGGAATTGTCGCAGGTATTGCAGGCCACATTCTTTCCGAGGGTGAACGTCTAGGGGTTGATGTCATTGCTTTGATGCCTGAATGCAACCCTATGTATCCAGATGCCAGAGCAGCCGCCCTTGCAGTAGAGGCAATGGACCGCCTCACTGATTTCGACATTCCAATCGATGAATTGCTTGATGATGCTCAACAGATTGAATCAAGTGTGCAAGAAGTCTTCCAGAGAGCCCAGACGATGCTTCCCTCTCCTAAGGACGACGATGAAATCGATCCGATGGTGGGCTGATGGATCGCAGGTTTCAACCATTATTCGCACTACTATCCATATTCACTACCCTTTTTCTCAGCCACATTATTCTGGCTTGGTTAGACTGGAACACTGCCTTTCGAATGATTGCTGCGTTGACAGGCGTCATTGCAATGTCTGCACCACTGTTCGTTCATCTCGATCAATCCCGTAGTACGGTCGCATTCTCGTCCTGTATCCTATGTGGCGTCCTCATGTCAATCGGCTGGTCGTGGGCACAAACAGATCGGGTGCTGACATGGATGGCAGTTTATGCCTCTCTCATCCCCCTGATTCTGGGCCTTAGCTTGTTTATCCTAGAAACCTATTCCATGGATTCCAAGGAGGTTGTTGCATGAGTGAAGGCTCGAAAGAATTTCTTCGAACACTTGTTGAATCTACCCAAGAACTTGGTCCTATTGAGATGATTGATCGCCATCGTCAAGCGATTGAAGATGTACTAGCAGGTCGTGGTCACATCGCTCTTTCGGATGGGATGCCTGCGGGTGGCTCAATTTGGAAACCACGAATCAATTGGTCTGAAACGCTTCACCGAGGTGTTCTCTTCGTTGATGTGCGAGGGTTGTCTGAAGAGAACGTGGAAGTTCTTGCAGACGACGGGCACATACAGGTCCGCTTGAAAAGAACGCGTGAACTCATCCTTGAGGATGGCCAGTTACTGAAATCACCTGAGCGATTCGATCACAGTGTGATTCCATCACAACCCTTCGATTCTGAATCAGTGGAAGCGACGGTCAAAGATGGCGTTCTCACACTTGTTGTCCCCTATCATGATGAGGCTCTTCAAGAGGTCAACGTTGTTTGGGATTGATATCTGCTATATTTGAGATGATACTTTTCCATGGCGCAGATGTAATGATACCAGGGCGAGTACCAAGCCCCGGCGCAACCTTTTCCCCCCCTTCTCTCAGTACCTCAATGAGACGATTCAATGAGGGCGGGCCTGAAAGTTTGAGGTGCGATGCTAGTTCATCAGTTCCAATCCACATCGCCGTGTCTGTGATGTCAGCCAATTCTTTCCGCCGC
>CAZMJD010000148.1:0-4734 GCA_964566385.1 uncultured Candidatus Poseidoniales archaeon
CAAAGGTTGCAGGCCCGACTGCATAACCGGTGATTCGTAGAGAGCCATCTGGCGCAAGGTCGATTCCCATTCCGTAATCGTATCCACTGCCTCCTGCAGATGTAGCCCATAGCCACGACCCGTTCGAGTCGGCGGCAGCAACGAAGATGTCTCGCTCCCCAGCTGATGTCAGATTTGTCGAACCAAAGGTAGCAGTCCCTGCGAACCACCCCACGACAAACGATGTGCTCCCATCTACGACGACATCCCAGGACCATGTGTAGGTCCCAGAGTATCCCGTAGTGACCCACTCCCAATTGTGAGCGGTCGCAGTGATTCCACTGCTGGACCAACCTTGGAATGTACAGGTGGATGTTGTCGTTCCTGCGCCACCGTTGGACCCTGTTGTACCTGCGACACCAGTCCCGTATGGGGAGCCGCCGACTCCTGCTGCACCCCCACTGGCAGACAGTGTCGTCGTGCTCGAGATCAAGAGATTGGAAGAGCTGCTGGCACAGATGTCGAGGTTCCCGCCAGAACCTCCTCCTCCACCGTCCCCTCCGTCGTACATGAACAGACAGGGGTTTCCTGGCAGGCAGTCGCCATTGGCTCCGTTTCCTCCGTCTCCTCCATCTGCTCGAACCGTTGCGCCCGTTGATCCTCCCAGAGTGATTGTATTGGCTCGCATCACGATCGATCCTCCTGAGCCACCACCTGCCCCGGGACCTCCAGTTCCTGAACCGTTGTTGTAGCGATATCCGGGATCACCGTCTGAACCTGATGCTAAGATGGAACCATAGATCTCGATCGTGTCGGCATAGATGACGATTCGGCCACCTCCTTCTCCGCCATTGGACACGAGATTGCCATTCGAATCTGAGACGGATCCACCATTCGAACCGGTCTCGTTGCCGACCCCGTAGGAAGCTCCACCATTGGAACTAGCTGCACCTCCGCCTGAGCCCCCATTCGCATCGTGTCCAGCCCCTCCTGCTCCGTTTCCTCTCCAGCTGGTGGAGAGCTGTATCGAACCTCCAACGCCTTGAGTGTTGGTCGGGTTATCTTGTGCGATGATTGATGCTCCACTATCGATGGTCAGTGTGTTCACAGTCAGGACCAAGTCACCCGTCGCGATGATCGAACCACAAACACCGTTTCTACATCCAAGGTGAAGAGTCCCATAGGAATGATTCCCATTCAAGTAACTCGTGTTGCGAATGCTCACAGTCCCGGAACCTGCACCTGGTGGTCCAGCTGCCTGTACATCTTTGGTCGTCTCCAAAACGCTTGTTCGCTCCTCGTGAAACCCTCCGAGAACAAGGGGAATCAGCATCCCAAGAAGAACAAGGATGACCGTTCTGCGGGGATGCATGGTGTGGCAGACTTGGTGGAAGATATCAAGCGGTTGGTGAGGTGATTCTCTTATTCTCTGAGGTCAATCTCGAAGCGGAGTACGGCGTCCTCTGCATAGTGCCCGGGCAGCTTGGTGACATCGGGTAGCTCCTCTGCACCGAGAAAGGTGAAGCCGTGGCGGGTGTAATGGTCGATGAGACCCTGGTTGTGTCCAACGGTATCCAATCGGATGAATTGAAGTCCTTGCTCCCGGCACAGATGCTCCGCCCATGCCACGATTCGTCCGACCAGGCCCTGACCTCGATGTATGGGAGCTGTTGCAATACGATGGAGATAGATCGATGGGTCTGCATCTCTTTCACCCCAGATGAGGGGGTCTTGGAAGGCTACGGCCCAGACGCAGGCGATGTCTCCGTCTATCAGGCCCTTCCATTGTAGCCCTGCTTCAAGCTCATCTTCAACCAGTGATGAGGGGAATTCTGGCCATATGACCATCCCTTTTGACCGCTGGAGTGCTGATGCGTCGGCATAGAGTCGCATGATGGCCCCTAGGTCGTCTACACCACTCGCCTCGATGTGCACGGCTGAGAACAGTCGGTCAACTGCATGAACATGGCGGATGACGACCCCATCTGATTATTCTAAGTGACCTGGCAGGCGAAGACTGACCTTTCTTTCACCCAATCAACGGTGTGACGCGTCTTCAAGGTAGACCAAACACTTGGCGTAGACCAGGAACAGCCTTTGTCAATGGCGTGGCAGCTCCGGCAAGAACGCCGAGCCGACCTGCAGAGGCCTTGACCACTGCACCCAGATCACGTCGATACTCGATTCTCATGACGCGCCCTCCAATGACCGCTCCTTGCTCGTCAATGGCTTTGACTGTGATTCGGGAAGCCCCCTTCTCGGTGGGAATCAGATCGAGCCAGATCATCTTCGACCGATCAAGGACGTGTGAGAGAAGATCGGACATATCCATGCTCTCATCTGACACCAGATCGAAATCAGCAGATTCTGGCCAAGTGATGCTTCGCTCCTCATCGAAGTGGAGTCGAATGGATTGCTCTTCGGGTTTGAAGCGAGGGCAGGATATCTCGACATCGATTGTTCGATTCGTTCCAGGAAGATTGTCTCCGAGCAGGATCAGCAGACTTCCCCTTTCTCCAGTAATCACTCGGTCCACCTCAGCATCGATCAGAATCGTCTTGCTGCGTAAGGAGTCGTATGAAGAGGACATCTCATGCATCAGACGGTCGATGAGAAGGAATACGGATGGGATGTATGCCTCTGCTCGACGTAGCAGTAATCTGAGCCGTTCCTCAGAGAAGACTGGGTGGCTGAGCAGTTCTTCGTGGAGGTCGAAACTCTCCGAGATCTCGGCCATGAACTCATCGCGTGTGATCATCTGTCGCTGCAGCATGACCAGAAGCAGAAGGAATCGCTCAATCTGTCGATTCACATTCTCTTCTTCCTTGACATGAGCTTGCACGTACTTGGTGAACGCTTCGAATTCACTTTCCATGATCGGGTCCAGCACTGACTGAATCACTTCGGTCAGAGGCAGTTCGATGATGACGGGATGCCCGGTCGGCTCATGAATCTCGAGCAGTCCGAGGTCATCATGGAGACGAGGAAGCGATGGGTCGGACATCATCACCCCGCCCCACAGGATCAGTGTCATGCCCGCTCCAACCCCTGCTGAGAGGGCGAACAGGAATCTGCGGTAATCGAACACCTCAGCCCCGAACAGGTCGCTGTATCCATAGGGTTGCTCGACCAGGACCGAGCCGATGAGTGTGATCAGGTAGAACATGATCGCCATAAGTCCCATCGACTGCCGACCCCGGGCCTGTTTGAGTAATTGGTCGAGCTTGTCCACCAGTTCACTATGTCCTTCCAGGGATGAGAATGGAGACCCTTTTCGTGCATCGATGATGGCTCTCAGTTCGTATGCGTTCTTTGTGGCATGAAGCGATTCACTCCTTCGATACAGGGGTATCTGCCAAGCCATCTGTCCGAACTGCATTGCTACAATGAGCATCGAGACACCACCACGTGGTCCATAGGCCAACTGATCTGGATAGAATTGGTAGATTGTCCCGATGATGATCAGAGGAATTGGTATGATGCGTGCTAATAGGCGTCCTGATCTCATCGAGAAATCATACATCTCTTTCTCCAAATCAAGGAGTTCTGCCAGTTCTTTCTCTAGGTCTGGGAGTGGTGCTGAGATGTCAATTCGCCGATTCAGGGAGTCTTTGTCACCCTTATCTGACAGTCCGAATTGCTCCCCTGTGGGAGGTATCGTGGAGTGAGTCGACTTGGCCACGGTTCTCGCAGAGCGTTCGATGTGAAAGGCGTTCTTCTGAGTCTCTGTGCAGCTTGGCAGCACCTCATGCTCGGATCGAGAGTGAGTAATCGTTCGAATCTGGCTCGCCGATTCCAGCTTCCTTCCCCTTTTTTGTGATCGCAGCAGCAGTGACCGTCTTTGAGAATCCACCTTTATCGGTCAAGATGCCTCGCTTCCATGCGATCTTCGCAGAATATCCCGGTAGCAGGGCTCGCCAAGTCGGTGGGATTCGGCCAGGTGTGACTGTATTGACTTCCTTCATGATCGATGTAGCGCACGTCTTGGTCAGTGTGTTGTACCACTCTGGTTTCCCATGCAGTTCATTTGCCCGCTCCATCAGTCTTCGTAGGATTGCTTCTCTCTTCTCAGGTAAGGTATCGGTTGGAAACAGGTACACATCGTGATCGCGTGCATTGGTTCGTAATCCGAGCATATCTCGTTCAGTACCCCAGACGAAGTACAGTTCATACTCCCTCCATAGAGCGGTCCAAGGGTGATATCGCTCTCCTTCTTCTCGCCTTACCTCGAATGAACATGCTAAGAACCGGTCGTCACTGAATCTGAAGCACATCATCGTATGTGCGAGTCCTCGGATACTGTGGAAATGGTCGACAACGTAGTAGACGCGTTCAAGCTCTGACACCTTCGCGGTCCAGTCGTCCCATCTCACATCGAAATCTCTTGTCTTTCGCCATGTGAAATCACGGCGGTTACGCAGCGTGAAGGTGTCTCCATCTTCATGGAATTCGAAGTGAGGCATTCGTTCGTTATCTGGAACCCATGTTCGGTCATGGCTTGCTTTCTTCGAACCAATCGTCACTCGCCATGTGACCCAGCTTGCCAACATCATCAGGAAGCATAGGATCAGAGAACCTGCAAGGATCTGCTGCCACATCGGCCAGCCACTCGGATCCATCACTCTCCGATGGCAACTCAGACTTTGAATCAGTTCACGCTCTCAAGCGATCACTGCCAGATGACCCATTCTCCCGTGGATACATCTCGATAGTACCACGTGCCCGACTGGGCCGGCCACTCGATGTACTCGTATC
>CAZMJD010000149.1:0-4684 GCA_964566385.1 uncultured Candidatus Poseidoniales archaeon
TCGACAACTAATGCCTTGCCAAATGTCAGCCTCTTCTCACAGGCAGTGCACCTGATTCCCATCTGCTCTGTCTCGGGTTCGAGGCACATCTCAGGATGGACCATGCAACCTCCAAGGAGTGCCCATTCATGGAGTTTGTCGGTCAAACTCAATCGCCGACTTGATGAAGCACCTCATATTGGTCTTTGATGATGAAGCGTCCAGAGGTGTCGATACATGACTCTGTCGACCCCGCTAAGGAAACTGACCGTGAACACCTTCGCCTCTCTCTCATCGATGAAGATGCTCGCATGTTTACGCGCATGAGGGCTCTGTTCGCTCTACGTGATCTTGGAGGCGCGCCTGCTGCAATGGACATATGCGGGGCTTTCACCTCCTCATCTGCGTTGCTGCGTCATGAGGCAGCATATGTCCTCGGCCAGATGCAACGGCCAGAAGTTGTTGATGTTCTGATGACGATTCTTGATGATGAGAATGAACACGTCATGGTGCGTCATGAAGCAGCTGAGGCACTTGGTGCCATTGGTGAACTATCAAGCATCCCACTGCTTGAGAAACACCTTCACCATCCAATGCCTGAGATTGCAGAATCTTGTGAAGTCGCATTGGATCTCTTCGATCATGTTCACGGATGAGCGATGTGATTCAATCTGGGCGGGTACCAAGCCAATCGTTTCGAGCCCATAGTTTCCTGAATTCTTCGATGATGAGCACCACTGATGCAGTCACAAACAGAAGCGCCCAAAGATTAGCAGCTCCGAGCTGTTCCGTGCTCAGGAAACTACCTATTGTTAGGCCTCCAACAAGTGGTATGTCTGCTCCTTCAATGCATAGGAAGAGTAGACCTAGACAGATTACCAATGAGTAATTGATCGCTCTGTTTGAGAAGAGGCCAAGACCCAACACACTCTCGGTGTTCGACCGGCAGTTCATGACATTGAACAACTGGAACAGTATGAAGACGGTGAAGGTGGCAGTCATTGCCCGTGCAGGAGCGATGTCCTCCTTCGAGAGGTCGAATCCATCGTGAATCGATACCGCGTAGTAGATCACCACGGTTCCGAGCATCATGACTCCACCGAGGAACAGGATCAATGCAGTATCAAACTGAGAGGGCAATCCTTCCTTCACTGGACGTGGTGGTTTGTTCATGACTGGCCCGTGGTTCTTTTCCATGCCTAGAGCGACAGCAGGTGGACCATCCATCAGGATATTGATGACGAGGATCTGTGTGGCTGTCAGTGGGAGGGGCCACCTGAATACGAAGGCTGTCAGGAAGATGATGCAGACGGCGGCAACGTTCGTCGAAATCTGATAACGTACGAAGTTGCGAATATTCTGGTAGATCTTCCGCCCTTCCTCAACAGCTCGGACGATGTTGGCAAAATTATCATCCTGCAGAACCATGTCGGCAGCATCACGCGCGACATCGGTTCCCGAAACTCCCATAGCAATACCTATGTTTGACAGAGACAAAGCAGTCGCATCGTTGACACCATCCCCCGTCATTGCAACAACCTCACCGCGTTTCTGAAGTCTCTCGACGATCCGACTCTTCTGATATGGCGTAACGCGGCTGAAGACGTCCACGTCCTCAATAATTGCATCAAGCTGCTCGTCATCCAGTTCCGCGAGCTCCTGGCCAGTGAGTGAAATGGGCATTTCACCGGGCAGCACGATTCCCACCTCCCTCGCTATCGCTTCAGCAGTCAGGCGCGTGTCACCTGTGATCATCTTCACATTGATGCCGGCTTGCTGGCATTCAGCGATGGCATCGGGCACTTCTGGGCGTGGCGGGTCCATTATGCCGACAACTCCTATCAGTGTCAGATTCGTTTCAACCTCTTCAGCATTGGAAAGATCGATGTTCTTCTTAGGGACTGAGCGCTCGCAGAAAGCAAGAACGCGAAGGGCAGAGCGAGCCATCTTCTCATGCATCGCATGAATCGAGGCGACATGCTCTGCAGTGTAAGGAAGATCACCCTCTGCTGTTCGAATGCTGGTGATGTGTGGCATGAGCTCTGAGAGTGCCCCCTTGACAAGAATCAGGATGTCTTCTGATTCCTTGCACTTGTGCGCAGTAGACATGCACTTTCTCTCAGAATCGAATGGATGCTCGATGATTTTTGGATAGTTCTTGACATTCTTGTCATGAACATCACTCAATCTAGCCCCTAGAAGTGCACATGCAACGTCTGTCGGGTCTCCAATGCCCCCCCATTCTTGGTTATCGTTGATACCCAACGATGCAGAGTGGCAAAGCGATGCACAGCGTAGCAGTGAAGTTGCCGAATCCGTCGAAAGGACCTCTGCCTGTTCATCACCGCTGAGAACCTGATTCCCCCGTGTCAAGTGTGCAGAGATTCCTTCATGATCGATCTTGTAGAGACTCCCATTCAAACTCACCTTCCTGACAGTCATCTGATTCATGGTGAGTGTTCCGGTTTTATCTGTGCAGATCACGGTTGTCGATCCCAATGTCTCGACAGCTTTCATGCGGCGGATGATGGCCTTATGTCTGGCCATGTTTCTCATTCCCAGTGCTAACGTGATGATCAGAATGATCGGTAAACCTTCAGGAACGATTGCAACGAAGATTGCCACAGCGACGAGAAGGTTGTCGAAGAGGACCATCTTCAAATCTGCTTGAGGGGCTCCAAGTAGTGCCCACATGACTTCAATGATCACGAGAAGAATGGCGATTACTGCAGCAACGACTGCCAAGAATTTGCCTAAGGACCCCAGCTTTACCTCGAGCGGCGTCTTTGGCATTTCAGCAGCTGCAACGCCACCTGCTATCTGACCTAGTTGGGTTGACATACCCGTCAGATAGACTAGACCGAGTCCTCGACCATTGACCACATTCGTACCCATGTGCAGGATGCAGGATCGCTCGTGGACCAAGGCCTTGGCCTCTACCTCGTCACTGTTTTTGTCAACGGGTTCCGATTCTCCGGTAAGGGCGGATTCGTCGGCCCTCAGCCGTCCTGCCTCGATGATGCGAATATCCGCAGGGACATTCATTCCAGCAGTGATTTTCACAAGATCACCTGGTACAAGCATGTCACTTTCGATAATCGATTCATTGCCATCTCGAATAACCACGCATTTGGCAATGGTCATGTCCTTCAATGCCTGCATGGCTTGTTCAGCATTGGATTCCATCCAATAACCAAAGACTGAGTTGGCAGTGAGCACGATCCAGATGAAGATTGCATCGCCCCATTTACCGAGGAAGGCCGAGATGACGCTAGCAATCATCAGCATGTAGATCAGAGGGTCATTGAACTGGCTGAGAAAGAGATGCCACCACGGCTCATCTTCGGCCTCGTCCAATTTGTTCAGCCCATGTCTATTGCGCCGTTCGTCCACTTCTTTTGTGCTGAGTCCCTTTACTGGCGTGGCATCAAGCAACTTGCTGATGCTCTCAACAGTGGACGCATGACCCAGAACAGGATCCTCCAGCATGGAGGACCGTCCTGTCTCCAGTATTTCAACGCAAGTACGTTCTAGATTCGACCTCATTAAGTGTCCATTCACCTTCGCAGAATCATGTCGGCAACGAGTGCACTACTCGTTGATGACGAACCTGCCGAACTCACTCTCAAGGCCATTCTTGTTGGCATTGTGCTCGGTGTGTTGATGACAGCAGCCAATGCTTATCTTGGACTGAAAGTAGGCCTTACCGTTTCGGCTTCGATCCCAGCAGCAGTCATCTCGATGCTCGTGCTTCGAAGCATGGAACGGCTTCCTGAGTTCTCGATAGGTGGACGCCGTTTTGAATTCAAAGAGGTCACGATTCTTGAGAACAACGTTGTCCAAACCATGGCTTCTGCAGGCGAATCATTGGCAGCAGGTGTGATCTTCACGATTCCCGCTCTCCTAGTGATGGGAATTTGGACCGAGATACAGTTACTTGACACCTTCATCGTTGCCATGCTTGGTGGATTACTGGGTACGATGTTCACGATTTCTTTACGACGTATCTTCATCGTCGAAGAAGCCCTTCCATATCCAGAAGGTGTTGCGTGCCGAGAGGTGCTTGTGGCGGGTGAAGAAGGCGGTTCTGGGTTGCGTACGATTCTCTATGCCCTTGGAATAGGGGCGATTTACGGTTGGTTCGTCAAGGGCTTTCGAGTCGCAGAAGAGAAGGTAGAGCATGGCATCGGATTTGGAAATCTGCGACTCTACGGAGGTAGTGAGTTATCGTTAGCACTGATGTCTGTAGGGACAATCGTTGGCTTACGCATCGCTTCGTTCATTCTACTTGGAGGATTCATCGGTTTCGTCGTGATGGTCCCTGTGATCGGTCTTGCCTATGGATATCCAGCACTAGGAGCCGATGCGAGCGTTGTGGATCAATTTGGGTATGTGTGGAAGGAACAGGTCAGATATGCGGGAGTTGGTGCCATGGTGGTTGGTGGGGTTTGGACACTGTTCTCGATGCGCAGAACCATCTTCATTGGATTGCGTAAAGCCCTTTCTTCCTCATCGGGGGATGAACCAGGTGGACGCCTAGAGGAGGACCTCCCCGGTCGTGTGGTCCTTTCCATCTGCATTGTGATCGTCATCTGCACCTTCTTGTTCGAATCTTGGCGCACTGGTTCTGTTATTCTTGGCCTCGTTGGTGCCCTGTTCTTAGCATTGATGTCCTTCTTCTTCTCAGCAGTTGCAGGGTACATCG
>CAZMJD010000150.1:0-4653 GCA_964566385.1 uncultured Candidatus Poseidoniales archaeon
CCATTCATTGGAAGATCGTTGAGGACTGAACGCATTGCTTCAACGGCTGCGCCGTCAGCAGCCTTTCCATCTCCTTTTCCACGCCACGAGGACGCTGCGATGGCTGCAGCTTCGGTGGCCCGAACGAACCCTTCCCACATCTCAAGGACACTGCTCATGAATCATGACCTACAATAGGGCACATGAATCCAGCGTTGAAGTTCATCAATCGCCTGAAGAGGAAATTTTCTGTTTCTCATCGATGTGCATATCTAGAATCTTCGTCGAGGGGTATTGCCCATTTTCATTTTTCTCATATGGTTTCACCATGTCCCAAACGCAGAGTAAGGCAGCAGATAATCCATTCAGAGCATCCATCTCAGCGCCAGTCCTACCTCTCGTTCGAACCGTGACGGAACATTCTATCACACATCGCACTTCATCGATTGACCATTCAATCTGAGCAGCGTCTATTGGAATGGGATGGCAGTGAGGAAGGGTCATAGGGGTGGCCTTGACAGCTAACAAACCTGCTATTTTTGCTGCTTCAAAGACATCTCCTTTGGCAACTGTTCCCAAGAGGATGTGCTCCATACTATCCTTGGTGATCTGCAGACATCCAACCGCAATCGCACGGCGATCTGCATCGGGCTTGTCCCCTATATCGACAATGCCAATGGAAGGCTGCTCAGCCAAGTCCTCCGATCCAGCGACGTCCATCCTCACTCACCTCTGACTTCCAGAGAGGAGCCTCGGCTTTCAGAGTTTCAATCACCCAACTGCACGCCTCAAATCCCTCAGCACGATGCCTGCTGGAGATGTGAATGGCAACGATGGGTTCCTCAGGAACAACCCGTCCACTGCGATGTGCGATAACCACCCCGTGCACTCCGAATCGCTCTATGGCTTTCTCACCAATATCACGCAGTACATCCGCCAACCTATCTTCCCAAGTTTCGAACTCAAGTGATTCAACCACTCGATCATCGTCTATCCCACGAGTCAGGCCAACAAAGCTGACGACACTTCCACAATTCTCAACCGGCAGACGTTGCCGCAGCCCCTCTACATCAAGATGTTCAGCCGGCGTCTCGACGAAGACACGCAATGACACCTTCTAGGACAGGATGTCAGGCTTGATGAAACACTTGGTCGGAGAGAGGGCGAGGCATTCAAATGAGGCACACTTCTCGACTGGGCATGGTCGCAGCTAGCGTTCAAGAGGAGTTTGAAATCAGCACAATGGAATGGATGCCAAATCATCTTATTCACTATGGAACAACGTCGAATGGTATCGCCATCATCGAGATGTCAGCAGATGGTGATGGAAAGCCTTTGGACGAAGGAGGAATTGGACCAAACTGCTACACTCACCAAATGATGCGGGATCTTGATGAGGCATTTCTTCGGGCGCGTTTCGATGATGACGTCACCGTGATTGTCCTTACAGGAGCTGGTGAGAAATTCTTCTCGGCAGGAGCATCAATCTCTATGCTGAATTCAGTCTCACCTCGTTTCAAGTATTTCTTCTGCCTTCATGCCAACGAGACCCTCTCTCGCTTGGAGCAGACACCGAAACTAGTGATTGCTGCCATGAATGGACATGCAGTTGGAGGGGGGCTTGAGATTGCCATGGCTGCAGACATGAGGTTTGCTCGCAAGAATTCTGGCAAAATTGGCCTACCTGAAATCAACCTAGGTGTTCTGGCAGGAACAGGAGGAACTGCTCGCCTGACACGCTTAATTGGAAAAACAAAAGCGCTTGAACTCATGGTCACTGGACAGCTCCTCGCATTCGAAGAAGGGAAAGAGCTAGGACTCGTCAACGAAATCATCGAAGGATCGAATGAAGAATTCATGACTCAAGTTCTAGATTACGCAGGACAGTTCACTCTCCCCAACAAAGCGGTTCTAGCTGTAGGTAACATCAAGCGATCCTGTCAGTCGGGTCCTGAAATGGCCTTTGAATATCATCTAGCGCTTGAGAGAGAACTTCAAGCTGAATTGTTCGGCAGTTCCGACGCCAAGGAAGGAATCGCCGCCTACGTCAACAAGCGAGTCCCTAATTTCACAGGAGAATGAGAAGGGGATCGAACTGCGCCATCTTGACATAGAGGTGCGACTCCAAGAGGGGCATTGGGCAGGCGATTTGAGCAGGGTGATTCCTGAGGGAACGCTGCACATCCAAGAGCACATGCCTATAGGTGGGGGTCGAGGAAGGACTTCTGCATATATTGCTGATGCAGCATCAGATCAGTGGAAGAAACTGCTTGAAGTACATTCAGGGATTGAAGACGTCGAAATTCGCGAGCAAGGAGAAGAGATTCATCTTGTTCTCATTATCACTAGAGATGGCGGGGGATTCCCGAGACCTCTCAGAATGAGTGGGCTGCTCCCTAAAACGCCATTCCAAGTGAGTGACGGGTGGGTGAGATGGGAGTTCGACGGACCTAGTGATCGAGTGAAACACCTCATCGATGAACTTCAGGTAGAGGGAGTTCCCCATCGTATCCGTTCAATCGGCACTAGGGGCAAACGCCTTCTGACAGAACGGCAGAGATACATCTTCGATAGAGTGATGGAATCAGGGTATTACGAGTACCCTCGTCGAACGAATCTGACGCAGTTGGCAGAACGGTTGGATACTTCTACATCCTCATTGAGTGAGACCTTGATGCGTATAGAAAAAAGAGTCATGCAGGGTTTCCAGGACGATATTAGACGCCGTTCATGAGATAGGGAACAACGTACATATCCTGCATTATTTTATTTCCACACCCCTCTTGGAAGGGAACATGCAGGAGTTGCCGGAGACGTTTGACGAGTGGATCGATCAATTCCATAGTTGGCAGGAAAAAATCGGTTTTGATTCGGCGTGGATCGGTGATTTTGAAATGATAGAGAAATTCGATTGGGAGCGTGCCGGAGATGAGATTGAATTCGGTGATTTCGCAGGCCAGAAGAAGTGGCTGCGATCACTCCAGATCCCTCATCAGAATATACGAGATGGTCTCTTGAGTCTCATCACCGTCCAAGGTGACACCGAATTCGCCTCCGTGGAGCAACAACGACATCTGCTTGAGACTGCGCCAACTGATTACGACCGTTACGCTGCTGCACGCATCATGGCAGAGGAACAACGCCATGGCTGGCAGATGTGCTATCTGCTCATGACCTACTTCGGTAAACAAGGTGCCATCGAAGCCCAGAAATTACTGACTAGGAATGCTCAGGAAGGTAACCGCCTCCTCGGCGCCTTCAACCAACCAATGCCACATTGGCTCGACTTTTTCTGTTACACCATGTTCGTCGATCGTGATGGAAAGTTCCAGTTAGGAATGCTCTCAACCTCGGCATTCAAGCCCCTAGCCGCGAGCATGGGGCCCATGCTGAAGGAAGAATCATTCCACCTTGGAACAGGAGCGAATGGACTGCGACGAGTCATCAAGGCAGGAGTGATTCCACTCGATTTATTGCAGCGCTACTTCAACAAGTGGGTCTCAACCGCACACGACCTCTTTGGCACCGATACGTCATCATCTGCTGAATGGGCTTATGTCTGGGGAATCAAAGGTCGTTGGGAAGAAAGAGAGAAAGCAAGCGCTGAAGTTGCTGCGGATCGCCATCATCTCAACGAGGAAGCACGGCAACACTACCACGATGAAATCTGTGAAGAAGTGCGACGAATGAATGAACTCATCGATGATTCAGACCAGCACCTCTTCGTTGCTGATCAGCGATTCAATCGTGAGATTGGCGAACATGGAGGCGAGCGATTCACCGTTCATGGTGATGCCTTCGATGGTGATGACGAGGTTTGGAAAACCTACTTGGAAGAAGTCTTACCGAGTGAAGATGATGAATCAGTACTGGTGAAACTCTTCGAGAAGGAATGGATCGAGTTTCGAGCTCCTACGCGGATGATGATAGAATCGGGTATCGGTAATCTAACCGCGTAGGTCGTGTGACCTTGCTTCCCACCGCCCTTTACGGCATCGATGAGATGATGATGGAACTGTTCTTCACCAACTTACCCTCACTCGTGGAAGACCTCAATGATGATTCTCAGTACGTGTCAATGCTTTATGCCATTGAGGGAAATCCATCAATCAATCAACTCAACCTCATCCAGAACTGGATGGGTAGGCCACCACTTATCGTGCATGAGGATGTTGAACAAGAGATTCTCGCAGTCCTTGCTCGTGTTAAGTATCCGCGTGTGGCACTCGTAGAGACACTGCTCACAATTGATGATGTTGATCTGATGATGATCTCGTCTTGGCTACACATATTGAAAGGAGTCTATCCAATCTATGATTCAGGAGCATGTGAGGGTTTACGACGACTCGGATTGGTGAGTCCTTTCGACCCACTCGATGCTATGAGTTATGGCATCTACGTTGAGTTGATCGAGGCACTGAAAGAGCATGCACCTGCAGGCGCCTTACCTGAATTTGCACTTCCCCGACAACGAATCATGCAGATGGGTCTCAGACGCTTTGCGGAGATGATGATTTCATAATCTTGACCAAGAGAGTATATGGACAAAACTCATGCATCCCGTCGAGGGGTCCGGTCCAATGTCGGAGTACACCGTAGGCGTGATTGGAGCCGGGACGATGGGCGCAGGAATTGCACAGGTTTGCGCTCAAACAGGTTGGCAAACCAACCTAT
>CAZMJD010000151.1:0-4574 GCA_964566385.1 uncultured Candidatus Poseidoniales archaeon
ACCCAAACCAGCTAGAATTGTACGGATCCTTGACAGAAGAGCGGTGTACAGATTGTTCAGACGCTCCATCGCCCAGGCTTTGTCCACCCATTCAGACAACTCAGGATCTGTGGTTGTCAGACCATAGGTACAACCTCGCCCGCGCTCGCAATTCGAGCAACGAGTGCATCCAATCGCTACGAGTTCGGTTGTTCCGAGGACACAACCATCTGCTCCCAAGGCAATTGCCTTTGCCATATCATCAGCTGTTCGAATGCCTCCACTGGCAATCAGAGTAACCTTATCCCTAATTCCTTCACGAACAAGAGATTCGTGAACCTTGGGAATCGCTAGCTCGATAGGCATGGCGATATTCTTCTTAGCGATCTCTGGTGCCGCACCCGTCCCTCCGTAGGAACCATCGAGATGGATGATATGAGCACCTGCGTAATACGAACCAACCGCTACCATATCAACATCATGAGGTGTTGAGACCTTCACGGAGACCAAGGCTTCAGGGTTGATAGTACGAACCCAATCAATGTGTTTCATGTGATCCTCAACTGAATACACCGAATGGAATGGAAATGGACTGAATAGACTGACAAATGGAACAGTACCTCGCATCTTGGCCACGTCTTCACCAGATTTGGCTGCAAGCAGATGCCCACCTAAGCCAGGTTTAGCACCTTGAGCGTATTTGAATTCAACAATGGGGGCAGCCTGGATGGTCTTCTCTTCAACTCCGAAAAGTCCTGTTGCCACTTGGGTAATCATTGCAGAAGCGTGTTCAAACAAAGAGGGAGGGACTCCACCTTCACCTGTCGAAGTATAGGTGTTCCAACGTTCAGAGTTCGCCATACGCGATACCATCACCGTTTCTGAGACGCTACCATATGACATACCTCCGCCGTACCAAGGTATCGGAGGGCACAAATCCGCGCCGCCCTCGCCACGTCGGTTCAGCGGCATGGTCGTGTCGATGTTCTCAAGATCCGCAACTGCAATCGAAGCTTCATCAAGCTCGAAATCAAGCCGATCGAAACCACCGCCAGACCTCCCTCTTCTAAATTCCAGACCCTCGGGGACCTCACCAGTCTCAGCCATCGCCCACACTGCAAGGATAAGCTCCTCAGTCCAACGAGGGTCGCCAAGAGCCTCTGGAGATTCGATGTGGCCAAAGGCTCGCGCGTTGAAGCCCTCACGCAGAAGGTGCCTCACCTTCTCGATGACAAGAGGGGAAGTCTGGGTTAATTCACTGGCTGACATCATTCATCACCACCTGTGAAGCCAGGAATTCCCGCGAAGGATTCGGCTTCCAAATCCTGTTGAAGCATTCGTCGACCATGCTCACCGCGTAATCGGCGTACCTCTCGCAGACCCATGGCACCGAGCAATTCCAACATCTGATCCCGCCAAGATGCAGAAAGATTGAGCAGGCGCTGTACCCCCCAATCATGATCGAGTTTCTTAGGCATCTTCACCTCAAAGGAACCACGTGTCGTCATGTCCCCCTCGACTCTACCCTGAGTAGAGAAGTGGAGCGGAAGATCCAAGGCAACGCCATCAGCACCACACAGCACTGCCTTGACCACGTGTTCAGCAGCAACCAATCCACCACTATGGAGCAAGGTAATTTGATCGCGTATCCCCGCATCAACAAGTGCGAGATGAAGGTCAGTCATGGCTTCAAGGATGAAACGACCATCTGTTGTTCGACCATGTAGGTCAGCGATCAGATGGAAGGTACGCCAGCCGACTGCATGAAGTTCCCTTATCTCAAGCGCAGCATCTGCTGTGAACGGAATCCTAGCACCAACGATGACTGAATCGTGAACCGGTTCGAGACCAAGCAAGGCATCAGAAGTTCCCGATATCTCCACCATTCGTACAGATTCTGGTGGGCGCCAACCATCGTCCCAATCCTCAGCTTCAAGGATTGGAACGGTCACAGAACTCCAACGGTCCATCGCCTCAAGTCGTTCCTTGGGAAGGAGGGCCAATGAATCAATGGTCTCGGCTACAGTAATCCAAATTTCCTCAAGTGTATCTGACTTAGAATTGGGCAATGGAGGATCAAGAATGAATGGCACCTTCAACTCGATGACATCAGGCACCTCACCAACGATTCTTCCTTCATCGAAGACCAAGCGCATCGGCTTTGACCCGATATCGATGGACGTGGAGATGAATTCCCGCCCATGAATTCCATCTCTGGTCGGGCGAACTATCTCGGACATATCGGTCCACATCCCATCCCATCCTGAACCTCCAAAGCGCCCACGGAATCCCTGACCTTTGACGGGTACATGTCCATTCGATGATTCTTGATCAATCGCTCCGATGTGACTTGATGAGACGAACTCATCGCCGAGACTGGCTCGCTCAGGATTATGAAGAACCTTCACGAAATCAGGATGTTGAATGACGCAACGCAGACAGCCAACACAGAGTTCTGGTCTTGGGGCGAAGCCACCGATCGGACCTGAAAAAACGCCATAGACACAAGGACGAGTAGTGATCACATCAACCGCCTCTTTCACTGCCTTCCGTCCACGGAAAAGAGCACGTGGCAAGTAATGGAAAGCCTCCTTGATCAGAAGTTTGGCGAGACCGAATTTCCCCACTTTGACGTTGAACCTACGGGGAAGGGCTTGAAGATCATCGACCTCCTTGATCGCTATCGAATATCGTTCAAGGTCAGAAGCAGGAGGAGAGACCTGATCAGACATCATCCTAACCTCTGCACCTTCAACAACGGCTGCGCTGGTTCGCATGCGGTACTTCGAACCGAGGATGTCTATAAGTTTGATTGGATATGTGACTAGTTTGTCGAAGAGGTGCTGCACGAATGTGCAAAATATATCACATCTAGTTCAATAAATATCGCTAGATTAAAACATAATAATCATTCGTCCAATCACGATGCCAACTCATGAGCCAACAATGTACCATGTGCAGAAAGTCATCAGAGAAAATGCAGCACGTCTCGACCGCGCGGATGTTCAGCTGACGCCAGAAACTAGGTGGGATTGAATGGATGAACTTGACCGAGCCCTCCTCAGAATGCTCATTGAAGATGCGCGTCAATCCATGCGGCGATTATCTGAACGCCTGCATGTCGCTCCAGGGACTGTTGCTACTCGGCTGAACCGTCTTGAGAACGATGGAGTGATACAGGGATACGTACCACTATTCGACGCTGCCGCTGTCGGCTGGGAATTCACCATCGCCGTAGGTCTGCGCATCTCCAAAGGCAGGTTGCTGGAGGTCCAGAATAGGATTGCAGAGGACCACAGAGTAATCGCCGTCTACGATGTTACTGGCGAGGTTGACAGTTTGGTCATCGCGCGGATGCGAGACCGCGAGGATCTCGACGATTTCACCAAAACCGCTCTCTCTTCAGATGGAATCGAGCGCTCGAACACGCACGTTGTCCTCAATATCGTCAAAGAGGATCACACATCCCTCCCATCGCCTGTGAACAATTCCTGAAGGTCGTAGCACCGAAGGTAGTTAGAACGAGCACGTTCTACGCGCAGCATGGTTCGACCTGCTCGAGGTGCTACCCTTGTGATGACTCTCCTCACCATCGCTTCATTCGCAGCCTTAGGAGGTGCAGCGAGTGGACATAGTGAACCACAAACTCAAGGTCGCTCGACAACCTGTTCAGGCGATCTTTGCATTTCCGAATTCCTGCCTGATGCTCTCCAGCCCTCTGGCCAACCTGAGAATGGCCCTGTTGGGAGTTCATACGAGAATGGTGAGTGGGTTGAAGTCACCAATCGTGGGTCAACGAATCTGGACATGACAGGTTACTATCTGACAGATGATGACATCACGCATACCTTGACGATCAACCAGACACACATCGTCCTGACCACCAATCCATCGAATCCCCTCGTTCTGAATCCGGGAGGTCACGCAGTCATTGCTAACGATGGAGCCACCACTGGGTGCGGCTTCTGCCTGAGGAACAGCGGCGAAGAGATCCAGTTGTTCAACCCATCAAATCTACGTGTCCATCACGTGACATACAACAGCAGCAGTTCTGGAAAGTCATTGACCGAGGACCCTGCCGATCCACTCGCAGACTGGGGTCGTTTCCAGACGTCGAATTCACCAGGCGGACCTAATGGAGGAGGTACAACGATCACATACTACCAGAGTGACGTCTTAATCACCGAACTGATGATCGATGCACCCGGCAGAGACAACGCGACTCGCCCAAGTGGTGAATGGATCGAACTCTACAACAATGGCTCGGCTGATGTTGACATCTCTGAATGGAAACTGCGCACTCATTCTGGATCGACATTGACCATCGACGAGGATCACGTCGTCGGATGGGACCCCGCTGATGCCCAGACCCACGTCATCACCCCTGGAGAGAGAACCATTGTGTGGATGAATGGCACCTCATTACTTGTCAATACACAGAGTGGCGGCACGACTCCCAGCATCCAATTTGTCCTGCCTAACGGCAGCCTCACGGAACCACTCTCTTGGACGCAGGCTCAGAAGGGAATGACAAAAGGTCTTGACCCACAGGGAGCATACCAACTTGTTGACACAGCATTGGCAACCCCTGGGTC
>CAZMJD010000152.1:0-4548 GCA_964566385.1 uncultured Candidatus Poseidoniales archaeon
CTCAGGAAAATAGAGATGCCCAGAAAAAGTTCGATTATGTCATCATAGGCGGCGGTATTGTCGGCATGACCATCGCCCGTGAACTGCATTCAAGGAATTCGACCGCCTCGATATGCATCCTTGAGAAGGAATCCGATGTGGCGAAGCATTCCAGTGGCAGGAATAGCGGTGTTCTACATGCTGGGTTCTATTACACTGATGACAGCCTCAAAGCTCGATTCACAAGCGATGCGAGCCTATTGCAAGGAGAACGCGCTTCAACTGAATGAATGTGGAAAATTGGTCGTTGCCACTTCTGAAGAAGAGGTCGAAGGGCTCGAGGAACTCAAACGTCGTGGGGATGCGAATGGCGTGAGGTTGGAATGGGTGGATGAGGAAGAGATGGCTAAGATAGACCCGAATGCGAGAACTCATCAGAAGGCGTTGTTCTCTCCAATGACTGCAACAGTAGATCCCATCGAGATCTGCCAATGTATGAAGAAAGAACTCATTGAGAAAGGAGTATCATTTCAGTTCAAGACACGATACAAGTCTCATGACCCGGACCACTTGACAACGAACCGATCGAAGATGCAGGTTGATTACATCATCAACTGTGCAGGACTTCAAGCCGATAGGATTGCCCGACGTTTCGGCTTCTCGAAGGATTATGTGATCATGCCGTTCAAGGGATTGTACCTGAAATATGGTGAAGTGACTCAGGATGTGCGAACCAACATCTATCCTGTGCCAAATCTAGAGAACCCCTTTCTTGGAGTTCATTACACTGTGACCGCCGATGGCACCATCAAGATTGGACCGACCGCGACACCAGCCTTCTGGAGAGAGAATTATCGTGGTCTGTCACGATTCAGACCAGGTGAATTTCTGCAGGTCAGTTACTACATGCTTCGTCTTTTCTTATCGAATTCCTTTGGATTCAGGAGGCTTGCATTCTCTGAGATGAAGAAGTACAATCGTCGCCATTTCGTGAATCTTGCTTCAGGTATGGTCAAGGAGATTGATCGGAAGGGATTCAAGAAACGGAGCAAGCCTGGCATCCGCGCTCAATTGCTTCACAAGAAGACACTCGAGCTCGTACAGGATTTCGTGATCCAGGGCGATGACCGCTCATTGCATGTGTTGAACGCAGTCTCTCCTGCGTTCACGTGTTCCATAGCGTTCGCTAGTCATGTGGTTGACGAGATAGAATCCTATCGCAGACCATAGACAGAAGATGATGTCAGAAGGAACAGGTTCCTGTAGACTAACTATTTACACGATTTATTGAAGGACCCTTCATGTCGAAGACGGTACTAGTCACAGGTGCGGGTGGTTACATTGGCAACATCCTATGTCGTCTCTTACTTGAGAATGGCTACTCCGTTGTCGCCCTCGATCGTTTCTTCTTCGGCAAGGGTCGTCTTCCGTCTGAGCATCCTGAACTGACCCTGGTCGAGGATGACATCCGATTCGTTGACAAGGACATCATGGATGGCATTGATGCCATCATCGACCTTGCCGCTATTTCGAATGACCCCGCTGGTGAATTGGACCCAGTCAAGACTTGGTCAATCAATCATCTTGGCCGATTCAGGATTGCCACCTTAGGGAAGATGTGTGGCGTGAAACGGTACATCCTACCTTCATCTTGCAGCATCTATGGATTTCAGGATGGCAAGGTCACTGAGACTTCCTCTGTTAATCCATTGACCACATATGCAAAAGCGAATCTTGCCGCGGAGAACGACGTTTTGACCTTGGCCGATGATGATTACTGTGTGATCGTCATTCGTCAGGCGACTGTGTATGGTTTTTCACAACGCATGCGATTCGATCTTGCAGTGAATGGTATGACGAAAGGCTTCTTTTTGAATGGAAAGATACCCATTCTGAAGGATGGCACTCAGTGGCGCCCATTCGTCCATGTCAAGGATACATCCAAGGCCATGATGATGCTTCTTGAGACCGATGCATCGAAAGTAAATCGAGAGATCTTTAATGTGGGCTCAGATTCTCAGAACTATCAGATCTTCAATCTAGCAGAAAGGGTTGCAGATGCACAGAACATACCTTTCGATTACGAATGGTATGGCGACCCAGATCATCGTTCATATCAGGTTGGCTTTGACAAGATCGTTAAGACGGTTGGCTTTGAACCGGATCAGGTTGCTGAAGATGGAGCCAGAGAGATTCGGAAAGCACTGGAAGATGGTGTCGTCGAACATGACGACCCGACCACGATCACGCTTGGATGGTATCAGAAACTTCTCGAAGATGGCATCATGCTCTGACAGTTCTGTTGCGTCACCCTCATCAACTCAGTCGGATGATAGCCGTTTCGATTTTTTCATGACTACTGCGCTGAACAACGTCTCCTAACCCCTCAATCATCAATATGTCTTCGTTCGCCATTGGGATCACCCATCCCGTCATATGGATGAAGACGATTTCCGAAGCGTTTGAATCAACAATTCTGTTCTGTGTGTCATTGAAATCTCCCGAATAATGGATCACATCTACAATATCGCCATCGATCCGATCACAATAGTAGCATGTCATGGCATCTGGCCAGGTCAGTTGCTGAGCATTAACGATGAGAACGACTCTTTGTCCCGATGTTGTATGTGCTCCTGCCTCTTGAAAGGCCTCTTTGATGTCAGGGTCAGTCGGAGCAAACACCTTGTGAACGAAGATGAGGTGTACGATGAACAATGAATATATCAGAAGTGAGACATGATTCATGCGGATTTCAGGGAATCGTTCCATGAGATTCACTGTGATTACCCCCAGCGCGATGATGGTTGCAGGCATCACGATTCTCATGTTTGCTGGACTGATTACCGGATTACTAACGAGAGAAATGAACAGGGCTGTCCCGAGACACCCACCCCACCATAGGCCAAGAACCACCCAACCTCGTTGATTCTTGTGTTCGTGATGTTTTGCCTCATCAAAGATTACGAAGAATACTCCCAGAAGCGTGAAGATTGCGAGGATCAGACTGCCATTCAATTGACGACTCAGCACAATCAACAAGATATCCCATTTCATGTAATAATCAGCGATGTACTCCGTCCCACCTCCTGCTTCTCTGAAGTCAATGATGGTAAGAGGCATTTGTGGAAGGAAGCCGATTGTACAAATACCTAACAGAAGCATATGAACTTTCAACGGTAATCGTGATCTGTATCGATAGAAACAGACGCCGAAGAGAGCCAAGAAGACTAACATCGTCCCAAAATAGTGTGTATGCGCTAGGGTGATTCCAGAGATGCTCGCCAAGATGACAACACGTCGAGAGATATGTTCATTTGATATGAAATGCCGAACAATGATATCCATGAATATCGTTGACAAGAGAATGAGTTGTGCATACATTCGTGCTTGAACACTCACCGAGATCATCGAGGAGGCCATTGCTGTCCAAAGCGCTGAAGATCCTGCAACACGCCGATCGAAGAGCGCCTCACCAAGCCTCCAAACGAAGTATATGGTGAGCATACCCATCACGAATGAAGGTATTCTGAGTGCGATTTCGGATGTCCCGGCCAAGCGGACCCAGAACCAGTGAAAGATATAGTGAGCTGTGGGATGTGGGTTGTTTGATTCAGAAAGATGGTTGGTGAACATGGCAGATATTGTGGGTTCTGTGGCTAGGAACAGAGAATGCAATTCGTCAGGCTCAAGGCCGGTCCTGTTGATCATAGCGAATCTCAGCACGCCTCCAACCACTAGGGCCAGAATGAGAGCACGTCTTGATTCAAAGAACGATCCAGATTCTTGGTGATGACCAATGGAACGTTCAGCCATTCTTGTTCACCTGATGCAGCCATGACCCCTTGTTCCAAGTCTTCATGAGGTTCGATGTCTCAAGCAATGCATCATGTGTTCCACAGTCTGCCCAGTGTCCTTCAAAATGAATGCCCTTGGCCACCCCTTCATCCATGAAGAATCGATTGATATCTGTAATCTCGAGCTCACCGCGCGCTGAGTAACCGATGGTGTCGATACTTTTGTCGATCAGGTCGAAGACACGTGTTGAATAGAAGTACAATCCAGTGATGGCGAGATTTGAGTCAGGGTTTTCAGGTTTCTCACGCATTGCGATGATACGCCCATCCTCATTCAACCACGCGATACCAAAGGATTCAGGATCCTCCACACGTTTCAGGAAGAGATAGCATTCATGATTCTCATCTTCGATGAATTGTTCTGCATATTCATTCATATCTTCGGCGAAGATGTTGTCGCCGAGTATTACAGCAACATTGCGGTCACCAACGAATCCACGGGTCAGACGCATTGCCTCAGCGTTTCCTCCAGCCTTTTCTTGATACGCATATCGTATATCCATGCCGAAACGATGCCCATCACCAAGAAGATCGAAGAATGCATTACCTGAATGCCCACCAAGGACCAACATGACGTCCGTGATTCCCATCCGCTGTAAGCAGCCAAGGGATTTACAGATCATAGGCTCATCGTAGACCGGGAGCAGGTGTTTGTTGATGGATGTCGTGAGTGGCATCAATCGGGTACCCCATCCGCCAGCGAGCAGGACACCGC
>CAZMJD010000153.1:0-4488 GCA_964566385.1 uncultured Candidatus Poseidoniales archaeon
CCTCTGATGCGGACGTCATTGTGACTACGGCTCGTATCTTTGGCCGTCCGGCTCCAATCACAGTCCCCGCTTCAGCAGTCTCTCGTTTCAAGTCAGGCTCGGTTGTCGTTGACATGAATGCAGATGTTGGAGGAAATTGCGAACTAACGTCACCAGGTGAGGTCATTATCACTGAGAATGGAGTAACCATCGTGGGCACGACGAATCTTCCAGGTCAGTTGTCTGCCACTGCGAGTATGCTCTACTCGAATAACCTCACGACCTTCGTAACATCTCTCGTTGATGATGGCAAGATTGTCATCAATCCCGAGGATGATATTCTCTTTGGAGCACCTGAGGGCAGTGATTTTCATGTTCCAGGGATGGGTGGTGTCCTGATCTGTATGGATGGTGAATTGCATGAGAAACAGACGCGTCTTTCTGAGGTGATTGGTTGACGTTGACCATTGCGGCTCTGATAGCTAGCATCACTGTTTTCGTGCTCGCCATCTTCCTCGGCTTCGAGCTCATTAGCAAGGTGCCCCCTACTTTGCATACTCCACTGATGTCTGGTGCGAATGCCATCTCTGGTATCACGATTGTTGGTGCTCTCATCTTATCCAATGTTGCCTTCAATGGCGGTCAACCTGGGACCGCTGCTTGGCTGGCGTTCGCTGCTCTGGTGATGGCGACAATCAACGTTGTCGGGGGTTTCATGGTCACTAATCGAATGCTCGAGATGATTGCTGGCAAGAAGAAGAGAGGTGACTGAGATGGTCGACTCAGCATTCTATGACGTAGGCTATCTTGTTGCTGCTGCCCTATTCATCTTTGGTATCAAGCGTTTATCCAGTCCTAGGACCGCACCCCAAGGAAATCGATTGGGGGCGATGGGCATGCTGCTCGCCGTCCTTGTCACTCTGGCCAAGATGTACGAAAATGATATCATTGGATGGGAGTTAATCATTGGAGGGCTCGTCATCGGTACCGTCATCGGTGCTTGGATGGCCATTCGTGTTGAAATGACGGGAATGCCAGAACTTGTTGCACTGTTCAATGGATTTGGAGGGGGGGCCTCTGCTCTTGTTGGTTTATCTGAGGTTCTCGCCCGGCTTCAGTCGGGAGATATTCCTGATGGGGGTGTTGAGCTCTATGCGGTCTGGATCGCTATAGGATTGTGCGGTCTTGTAGGATGGCTCACTCTGACTGGAAGTCTGATGGCGATGGGTAAACTGATGGGTGGTTTCTATATCCCCTTCAGCAAGAAGGACGAGCGAGGTCGTAGGCGGTGGGTGAACTTCCCGACTTGGGGTCCCGGGTGGCTGAATTATGTCAAGGGTGCACTACTTATCGCCGCATTGGCATTGATCTATCTGACGATTCAGGAACCGACGAACACAGATCTGATCTATGGCCTCGTTGCCATCTCCTGCGCCCTTGGTATCCTGTTCGTCCTCCCCATTGGTGGAGCGGATATGCCTGTCGTTGTGAGCCTACTTAATTCGATGTCTGGGCTCGCAGCTGCCTTCACCGGCTTTGTGATTGGGAACAATGTCCTGATCATCGCTGGTTCAATGGTCGGTGCTGCAGGCCTGATCCTTACATTCATCATGTGCAAGGCGATGAATCGTACTCTCACCGCGGTTCTATTCCGTTCATTTGGAGGCGGTGGTCGTGAAACAGTCACTCGCACCAAGGTAGGTAGTGATCCAGAAGAGGTCGCAATGGTCTGTGATGGAATTAGCAAGTGCGTCATAATTCGCGGCTATGGTATGGCTGTCAGTCAAGCTCAGCATGCTGTGAAGGAATTCGCTGACCTGATGGAGGAGCGGGGTGTTGAGGTCAGCTATGGTATTCATCCCGTCGCCGGCCGCATGCCGGGTCACATGAATGTCCTACTCGCCGAAGCTAATGTGCCCTACGAGCAACTCATCGAGATGGATGATATTAACTCAGAATTGCCTGAGACTGATGTTGCAATCATCATTGGAGCAAATGACACTGTGAACCCCGTCGCCCGTTCAGGTGAAGGACCACTAGGTGGTATGCCAATCATTGAGGCGGACAAAGCTCGAGTCGTCGTCATCATCAAGCGAAGTCTTTCTGTTGGATATGCAGGGGTTGACAATGATCTCTTCTATGAGGACAAGACCATGATGCTCTTCGGTGATGGGAAGAAGATGATGAATGCCCTCAACACTGCCGTCAAGGAATTCTGAGATTCAGATTGATTCACGGGTGACTCTCATACGCTGTCCTTTGAGGGAACGGTTAAGGACGGACGTCAGGTCAACAGAAATGGGGTTGACTCATGGCCCAACTCTTCGGTTACTCGACAGTGCCCAAAGGCAGAGTAGCACTGCTCGTGGCGTTCGTTGCCCTCACAGTCGTCCCGGTTGCCTTTGGGATGCCCAATGGTCCTCCGGCTACTGATAATAACGGAAATGCAGTAGATGTCGTGGGATGTACCTGTCATGGAGTGGGTTATCCGACGAATGGTGTTCCCTCAGAAGCAGTTGTTGTTAAGATAGCAGGTGTTCCCTTTGCCTATTCTTCCGGAACGTCATATCAGTTCACCATCTCTGTTGAATCTGCTGATGCTGCAGGTGGTGGATTTCTTCTGAAGACGTTCACTGCTTCGCGATTTGACTGGACATCCGATCAACTTGTTCAACCATGGGTGGGGACGGGTGAACCTGCCGATCAAGGGTTCTCAATGAGCGCAGTCGCCCAGAGCGGCCCAGCAAGTACAGAGTGGATTGTGACGTGGACTGCCCCAGAAACAACGACTCCTATCGATTTCGTCCTTATTGGAAATGCCGTTAATGGAGCCAATGGAAACGATGATGGTGACCATTGGAATATCTTGGACTTCCAGATAGAACCGTCATCTTCAGCTGCAGTTGGAGAATCTGGTGACCAACCGTTGGTGCGAACTTTTGCAGTTGGAGATTATGCTGCTCTGTTTGACAACAGCGAAGATCCTGCAGCCCTTGAGGCTGCCAAACAGAAAGCGAATATGGAATGGATTTTCGTTAATGGAACGATTGCGTATTTCGGGACCCTTGCAGTTCTTCTTCTAGGTGCAATGGTCCAGTACGAATTCTATGAGCGCCGTTTTGGAGGAGGGCCACCGCACCTCGATATGTCGCTTGCAGTACCACAGGGCATCCGCAGATCAATTGCGACCGGTGTCGCTCTCTACCTCGCTATCAGTGGATTCATTGGGGGTTGGCCAACTTGGATGAATTGGACCTTCCTCTCACTTGCGTTATTTACGGCATATGGCATCTATCGTACTATCATGATGGCTCGGGCTCCAGCTTTGACCGATGACGTAGTGTGAGCCGATGCCAACGGTCCAGGTTCCGGGTGATGTGCGAACTCCTCTCTCACATCACCTCATGGACCTTGAACGTCGCCTCATTACTTGGCTGTTCACTGTTGTCATTGTCTCTCTTGTCTGGATGCGTCGTATCGATGCAGATCTTGAACACTTGTTGGAGCGCGTCTCCCCATGTGGACTATCCTGTCTTGTCGCTTATGACCCATCAGCATGGGTTAGCATCAAGTGGACTGGTGTAGCTTTGGCTTCAATCATCTGCACATTGCCGTTGTTGGCCGTGCTTCTTGATAGGTTTGCTTCTCCGGGCTTACTCCCAAGTGAGCGCCGGGCATGGCGTCTTGGCCTTTTTGTTGTTGGAATTGGATCTCCGTTGACGGCCTGGGTGTTCGTGTGGGAGGGTCTCCCTTGGCTCTTTGAGGCAGGGGCGTCGGATGTCGGCCGTTTTGGACTGACTCCTGCCTATGATGTTGGCACACTATTCAGCATGCTGATTTCTATCTGTGCTCTATCTACGATTATTCTTGCTTGGGCAGGGGGTCTATCCTGTGCAGTAGGATTGGGAGCAGTACGCAGCGGTACACTCGATGCTTGGAGGATGAAATGTGCTGTGATTGCTGGAGTGGCCGTTGGAGTGGTTGGTTCACCCTTACCCATTGATTTGCTGGCCCTGATCTGGTTGTTTGGTCTTGGATCGAGTGAGGTGCTGCTCCGTGTGTCAATTCCGGCCTCAAGATCACGTTTTGTCTGTGCTCCATCAGGTGAGGGTCCGACCAAGGGTGCAGTGCTTGATTGTCGCTGCGCAGGTGCCTGTCCCTCACTTTCTACGGTCGGTGGGCTTCCCGAGGGCTGGGGGGTGATACATGCCGATGCCCTGTGCCTGCATGGACAGGAGCAGGCGCTCCTTGTTGATCAAGCTCATCGTTGGGCATTGAGTGATCTCATCGTCTTAGGTTGTGATGGTACACCTATGCCTAGGTCCATCATCGGATCACTCGGGGGCCTTGGAATCAGGATCGGTGGCGCTGAATGGATGGACTTGGGGCTGGACCCAGTGGTGGTAGAGCCAAGTGATTCAGAGGATCTCCGTGTAATGTTGAACAAGGTAGTTGAGCAACATGTGTCACTTGGTACTCTCAGTGAATCAGAGACCCCTTGATTTGATA
>CAZMJD010000154.1:0-4442 GCA_964566385.1 uncultured Candidatus Poseidoniales archaeon
ATTCCAATACAGTGCTGGGTGGAGTTGATTCTCTGAGAGGATACATGCTGGAGAGCATTCGTCAGGCCACGGTTCCTGACCCTGAAACCATTCAGTGCTCCATGCCGAGAACTCATCGAGCGTCAATGTCGTCTGCACCTGGCATGCTACCGCTCCATTCCCTCTTGTCCTCTCGGGAGCCATAGGCCAGCATCTGACGAGTCTTACATCACTGATGTTAACGCTAGGGTCGTAGATCGATAGATCTGCAATCAATCTGTCAAAGAGATCCGTTGTACATCCTCTGTCAGGACCATCCGTATCATCAATTCCTAACCAGACCATGTATTGTATCACCTGATCAAAGTGCGCTGAACGCAACGGGTAGTCCGCCCGCTGAGACCATGATGAATCGCACTCCTGCATTTCGTGCTGCACCTTGGTCAGCGCTCCTATCCCCGAACATCACTGACTCTGGGTGATGATGAGAATCCATTTCTGTACCCTTATTGAGTTCATCTCTCAGGCCGTTGAGCAATACGTTGCCCGTATGGAGCATACCAGGTGACGGTTTCCTAGCCCATGCTCCTGCCCATGGTGGTTGTGGTGCGTAAAGAATCAAATCGAGGATGGCTTCGGAATCCTGGTCCAAGAGCATCTCAATCAGGCGGTCGTGAATCTCATCCAGTGTCTGTACTGATATCAGACCGCGTCCGACTGGTGATTGATTGGTGACCAAAACTGTTCGATATCCTAGATGTCGGAGTTGAGCAATACAACTCCCAGTACCCTTGAACAGGATAAGGTCATTGGGTTCAAGGACGTATCCTTCACTCTCACTATTCAGAACGCCATCGCGATCAATGAATGCCACTTTACCTTTCCATTCCACCCCCCCGGGCAATTGAGTCATCTCCAATGGGGCGTCAAGTGGCTGACGGTATCGGGATGGCATTGAATCGTCAGGAGTCAACAAGAAGATGTGAGTCCATGTCGGTCCTTGATGGCTTCCTTAATGATGTGATTAATGATCAATTGAAAATCCTCGATACGCTCCATCGAGGTTGTGGGACAGATGATGGGTATATCGGCCATAGTGGCTAGATGCCCTCCACCTCCTCCTTTGTAGTCCCCTGTAATCGCTGCAACCTTGACACCTTTCTCTTGGGCCAGTGCAACTCCCTTGAGGACATTCTTGGAATTTCCAGAACCACTGTAAGCAATGAGGAGGTCCCCCTCTTGCAGGTAAATATCCAGAGAGGCTGCGAAGACGTTGTTGTAGTCGGTATCATTGGCCCAAGCCGTGAGGGCGGAAACATTGTCCATATGGCAGATGGTGCGCATGCTCAATTCCTTTGACCAGTCTCCTGCACTGTGGCTGGGCGTCCCTGCACTTCCTCCATTGCCAATGAGGTGGACAGTTCCCCCATTGATTCTGACTTCATCAACTGCATCAACAAGTTCCACGACAAGTTTCAGAGGAAGTTCCGTGATGGCACGACTCAGGTCTTCGAGGTACGTAGCGGCGAATGTAGCTGCATCCACAGGGTGTCGAATCCATGACATTATTAGAGGCGTTCGGATGCTTTGACGGGATGACCTACTCTATGCTGCAACTTGGCGTTGCGGCAGTAGCCATCATTGCATTGTTCCTTTCTCGGAGCGGCCCTATGTCGATTCGTCTTCAGATGGCTATGGCCTCTTGGCCCTTGTTTTCGGTCTTCTTGCTTCTTGATATTCCACATTATCTGGATATTCATGATTACATCCTCCTAGGTATGATTCTTGCAACAGTTCCCCTCTCCCTCGTTCTCGTAGTGTGGGAACTTCGGGCGAATGAATATGGAGGCGATAATGCACTAATGTGGCTGAGGGGTGCGGTCACATGGTCAGTAGTGCCTTACCTTCTGTTCTCCCAGATACCTGTGGTACAGGTATTTCTGATTGAATCCGTGGCTCAACAAACTGCTTGGATGGCCACCTTTTCTGGCAGCGATTCCTTGATCGTAGGTTCCCCTCTCGTTGAATTAGCCGATGGCTCGGGCATGATACCTTGGTCCGAATACCCTGGTTCGAAGTGGTGGGTGGATCGTGAACTAGGGGATGCCGGATTCTATGTACCAATGCTCGACGCAGCTACCGGCCAGGCAGTTGGCATCAACATCATTCTAGGTTGCACTGCTGTTCAATCGATGATTGTCTTTGTTGGAGCGATCATGGCTCTCGACGAATGCTCTCCGAGTACCAAGGGCCGTGCTCTCCTGATGACCATCCCTGTCATTCATGTGCTTAATATCTTCAGAAATGCAGGCATCGTTCATCTCACTCTCCATCACGATGCATTCTCCTTTATGGGCTCCGACATCTTTCATTTCGCCCATGCCTATGCTGCAAAGGTGCTGGCTCTAGGGGCGATGTTCCTGATGGCAATCGCCTTGTTCGATATAGCTCCCAGCATGCATCGCCATATCTTACGCCTGATTGATGTTGTGAGCGATGTGGTTCGAGGCCGAGGCCTCAACGTTGTCCAAGAGCTACACGCGTCGACCACTCGATAGGAAGCTGATGCTCCCACGCGAACTCTTTGATTACTCTGAGTCCCTTCTCTTCTCCTACATAGTCGGTGATGTCAATGATATTGTTTCGTGTATTGGCCTTGAATGCGGCGACTGGCTCCTCGTCCTTGAAGACGAGATAAGCTGAACCAAATCCGAATTGTTGACGAAGAATATCTGAGAAGTATGGCGTAAGGTAGTCGGAAGGGGGTAGGACGAAATCCCGCATTGGCGGGAGCTCTGCTGCGCGGTCAAGCAATTCTGGCCGTCCCCAACAGACTTCGTGGACATCCTCTAACAGGAATCCTTTGATGAATATCCCTTCTTCAATACCTTCTTGAAGTGCAGATTTCAGTTCGGCTGCTCTGAATATCTTGCTCGCCAGTCTGCTGAACTGGCGCATAGTAACAACCGGCAGACGTTCGAGAATCTCAAGGAGGTAGGCTCTGCGCAGATCGCCTCTTGTCTGGACAGAGAGGGGGTCGACAGTACTGAATCCATTACGGTCATCTTGAACAAGATGTCCTGTTCGAATCATTGGCTGGATAATCTTCCTGAATTCAGAACGCCGGAGCGCATGGCGATCCATGAATTGCTGGGGGTCTGAGGCTTCGCCAAAGTACTCCAAGGCCTCGATCTGAATCGAGCTTGTCTCTTCAGGCAGGTCCCCTCCACGGATGGTCAACAGGCGCTGAAAGTAGTCGTAGTTAGCCCGAACCTGATGTCCATGCAAGTTGACACCTTGGTGGAGTCTGTTTGCTGAACTCATGGCCTTCAGATCCATTCTGTACATATGACACCGGCCTCGCAGTGCGAAGTCATCGCGAATGCCATTCGATGATTTGATGGCGAGGGATTCGTGCTCAAAACGACTGGATTGGTGAAGATTATGCTGTTCAAATAGCACTCTGATAGCTTGTGTCATGGGTCGGGGCTGAATGATTCCCCCTCTAATGAGACGTTCCCCACTGCGCGTGAATCCGATATTCTCGAACATATCAATCATGTCTTCATCGAATTCATCGATTCCTAGACCATTGATCTGGGTGAGAACTGCAACATCGATGTTCTGATCGGAATAATTGTCTAATAATTCGGCGAAGGCCTGACAGAATTCTTCGATATATGCCAAGGGTATCTGAATATCCTTGACCTCGTGGTAATCATTGACCCGGTACATGAAGACCTTGCCTATCGGGTCAACACCTTTGAGGACGGGGTGATACCAACCACGTTTCAAGACATATCTGACTTCGTGGACGAAGCGGGAAACGAATGGATCGGATTGAGTCAAGATTCTAAGTTTCCTATCTTCATCCAAGGGAGCGTTCAGGCGGGCTGCATCTCCCATTGAACAGTAGAAGGTCACTGGATCGGGCTTGAGTGCTCGTATCTTCACTAGTGATCCACGATTAACAAGGGTCTTGATCGCCTGGCCAATCGCCTCAGGACCATAACCTACGTACAATCTCAGTGCGTTGATCTGCATTGGCCCGAGCCGATCAATCAATTGTAGAATCGCATCTTCAATATCCATTGGTTGCTCAGTAACACGCCGATATACTGTGAGCCTCCTCCTTCTACCTTCAACTTCTTCGAACTGCTTGACAACAGCCATGTTTCGTTCTAGGTTGCTGAGGGCATTCTTTGCTTCACGCAATATGTGCTTGTGTTCTTCATCCTTAGGATAGTGGCTGAGAATCTCTGCCCGTGTCGGGAATTCTCCCTCTCTGATGTGTTCGAGAACCTCGGTTTCACGTTCAGTCAATGCAGGTATTTGCCTCAGTCCCAGCAAAAGGGGAATCTGATCAATCGTGGTATAGCCAACTCGATTCTGCATCAGGCGACCCATGACCACCGCATCATCGTAGAGAAGATCCATCCAATCGCCGAAACGGAATCCTTTGA
>CAZMJD010000155.1:0-4416 GCA_964566385.1 uncultured Candidatus Poseidoniales archaeon
CGGCAAATCCCATCTTCATCAAGATCCATTGGGATTGAACTGCTATCGTTGCCATCAGTCAAGCAATCAACCTCAACCGAATTATTCCATCCATCACCATCTCGATCTGAATCAAGATCATCACATATCTTGTCACCGTCGAGGTCTGGTGGTGTAGATGTATTATCTCTCAAATCCGAACCACATACTGTCTCATTCTCGACATCATATCCATCGTTATCCTCGTCGGGATCTATCCCGTCACAAAGGTGATCACCATCAAGGTCTGGGGGTAGGGATTGTGAATCATATGGGTTTGAAGAACAACCGTATTCATCGGTATCATTCCAGCCGTCATTATCATCATCTGGATCTGCATTATCGCCAGTGCCATCAAGGTCTGAATCCTCCCATTCAGTCGCATCTCGGGGAAATAGATCTTGGGAATCTGAAACATTGTCCCCATCATCATCGTCATCCAATGAATCACATGAGTGATCATCATCAAGGTCAGGAGGATATGATGACGTGTTCAGAGGATTGGTCTGACAATATATCTCATCAGTATCATTCCAACCATCACCGTCATCATCAACATCTGCATTGTCACCTTGACCATCATTATCGAAATCCACTGTTTCATTCCTATCGAGAGGGAAGGCATCCTCTGCATCATTCACCCCATCATTATCGTCGTCCTCATCGAGGGGGTTGCATTGACCGTCACCATCTGTGTCGGGGGTGACGTCTGATTGGTCGAGTGGGTCCGAACCACATCCTATCTCGACGCTGTCAGTCACCCCATCGTTATCATCATCTGAATCACGCAGGTCTGGAACACCATCTGAATCGGTATCATTGAGACCAACGAGATGGAATGAGGTCTGAATCGAATGCGCTGCACCATCAATAATGTCTGTTGGGTCGATTGCAGTAACTGTGTATTCAATATCTGGAGAATAACTCAACACCGTTCCAGTGATTGAGCCATCGGCTGAATTGAATTCCAAACCTGCTGGGAGTTGAGGTGAAATTGTGAAGAAGAGTGCGGAAGTATTGCCACCAGTGATCACAGGAGGGTCAATCGCAAGGGGAGTTGAACGTAGAGCTTCAATGAGAAGAGTGCCATAATCAATGTCTGCAAGAGGGTTTGGGAAAACTAAGACTGCAAGGCGTTGTTCAGTGGTATGATGGCCGTCGATCAAGCTGAGGGTGACCATTGTTGTCGATTCCTCATCGCTACGACCGCTAAGGTTCGTACCTGCGATTGACCAACCATCTGGAAGAGAACCACCTGACAAGGCTAAAGCGAAGTTTGTTCCATCTCCTCCAACTGAAGAAAATTCATAGGATTCAGAAGACCAACGTGGAAGGCGGACGGCGAGAAGGTCTCCGACGATGATAGATTCAGCATTGGATAATTCATCTATGGTGTCTCGTCCAAAGCGATCTCCAAGACCTAATTGCCCCTCTGTGTTAGTGCCCCAACATCGAGCGTGTGATGCAGAGGTTACCATGCAACCAAACGTGTGTCCAAGATCAAGAGTGTTGGAGGAGGTCCCTTCAGGAACTGCAACGGGAATGAGGGCACTGCCCATCTCGCCACTTTGATCACCTATATTTGTGGAAAGGGAGTTGCCAAGAGCGTTCTTGACGCCATGCCCCCAGCATACACTATCTCCATTCACAAGTGCTGCACAAGTCGTCTTGTAACCTGCAGCTACATCAATCGCAACTTGACCAGAAATATCCACTAGAGGAAGGGAGTCACCCATTTGACCAGAGATCATTCCACGCGCTGTCTTGTCACCAAGACCTAATTGTCCTTCTGTGTTAGTACCCCAACATTTCACGGCCCCCGTCCTCAAAAGAGCACATACATGGTTATACCCCATGCTGACCTTCTCTACTTTCACACCCATGCCAAGAGCGATTGGGGGAAGATTATCGCCCATTTCAGAAGGTGCATCTCCTATATTCTCTGAAGCGCCTTGCCCGAGCATTCCGCTACCCCCATAACCCCAGCACTTCACGTCACCAGTGGTTGACCACGCACAGGAACCAAAATCCGAAGTGGAAATTCCTGCTGAAATGAAGCCAGTACCAAGATCGACATCTGTGAGGCCATCACCCATTTCTGCAGGTGTATCTCCATGTGTTTGTGTACTACCTGTTCCAAGACGGCCATGAAAACCCCAACCAAAGCATCGGACTTTGCCGGCATCACTCAGAGCACATGTGTGATGCTCACCTACTGCAACCGAAATGGGGGTGAATGATGCGCCAAGATCGACAGGGATCATGCTGTCAGAAACCTCGCCTGGTTCATCACCAAAAATCTGGGTCGTACTCGACATACCATTGCCCAATCTCCCATATTGTGGATGGCCCCAGCAATACAGATTGGCACCAGAGATAGCGCAAACATGTTTCTTCCCAACACTGACATTAGTCGTTGCACCAGGCAGAGAAATTGGTTGCAATTCCAAACCGGTGTTTGGTCCACCTAAACCGACCTTGTCAAGAGAGCCTTGGGCTAACATTCCATATTGCGCTGAACCCCAGCAAAACAGGTCTGATTGCGTGCTGACGCCACATGCAACCATATCTCCTGCTGAAATAGACGTGAAGGGAGTGAAGGCTCCGGGAAAGATTGCACCTAGGAGAGGAGTATCTACGACATCAATAGTCAAATTCAGGTAGGATGTCAAGCCACCTTGTTCAAGACGGAACTCGATGTTATGTTGACCAATCGCTGTTTTATCAGAGATGATTCCAATCATCTGTGTCCCTTGTACACTCATTCCTGTTGGAAGTGAGCCTTGGACAACCGTAATTGTTGCAGAAGCACCAGTATCATTCTTGATATTGAAATCTGCTTGTATGTCAGAATACAGCGGTACAGTAAGTTCGTTCACTTGACCGATATCTGGTAGTAACGCTCCCATTGTGGATACTGATTTTCCTGATTCTGTGGTCGCATACATCCGGCCCACATTTCCATAGAGATTCGACCCCCAGCAGCGCATCTGACCTTCTGCATACACGGCACACGCTGCATAGTCACCAAGAATGAGGTCAACGACCTCACCTGATCCAAGATCAAGAGCGGGGAGTGAATCACCCATTTCAGACAGGGAATCGCCAAGGACAGAGGGCGATTCATATCCAAGGTTTCCATAGTTGTTATTTCCCCAGCATTTCACATTCCCATCCAAAAGAAGGGCGCATGTTCCAGTGCTCGTAGCGAAGATGTCAACTGGTTGAGAAGTTGAGCTGATACTCGTAACAGTGAGTGAATCACCCATCTCACCAACCTGATCTCCGACCACTCCTGATTCACCATTTCCGAGTCGACCAGATGTGGAATCTCCCCAGCAACGAATCGTACCATCATCCAAGAGGGCGCATACGTGCTTGGTCGACACCGCAATATCTGTCGCTGTTCGGGCAGTACCAAGATCAATCTTGAGTAAAGTATCCCCCAGTTCACCATCCGCATCACCGCGGTGAAGGGTATCACCTTGACCTAGAAGGCCATTGGAGTTCTCACCCCAGCACTTCACATCGCCATTGTCAAGAACAGCACACATCGTATTCCCATCACCATCTAGAACGACCGCTGTTCGATCAGTACCGAGGTCGATGATGTCACCAAGATGTGGTTCATCGATTGCTTGGCTTGAGGTGCCACCACCGCGAACGCCATTGATATTACCCCCCCAACATATCACCGAACCATCATCGAGTAAGGCACAAGCTGTAGAATGCGCTATCGCTATGTCTTTGATCTGCTGACCTGGGATTGTAATGATGTAGAGTTGTTCACCCATATCATCAGACTCATCACCTACTGTTGTATATCGCGGTCCAACGATTCCATTCGCAGCACCCCAACAGATAGCAGAACCAATCGATGAACGAACGCACACGTTTGATTTACCAGTCGTCACACCCACTGGGAAGAAGGATGAAGGGAGTGAAACGGGAGTGAGATTTCTATCAATCTCACCATTCATGTCACCGCGTCGAGCGTCATCGCCCTGGCCGAGCATGCCCTCATTCTCCATGCCCCAGCATCGTACGGTACCCGAGTCAAGGACAAGACAGGTGACAAATTGACTCATATCAGCGTCAATGACACTCCCTACTCCCTCGACATGAAGTTCGATAGGAGATCCTTGACGGCTGGACGTGGTCGTCTCCGCGTGACCTGTCGCTTGTATGAGTGGAAGAGATGTGGAAAGGAGGAGAAGAAAGACCAGCGATGCTGATGTTCGGTCGATCATGACCCCCGGTCCAAGTCGTTCCGTATCATCCCTGCTGTGCGGGTGGTTTAGAATAGGGTGAACGGCACTGATTTTACCTGCTGCGAATTACGAACTCATTCAACATATTCGGCCTCGATTCGAGCTGGTTCCTCGCCTCGTTGCGCCA
>CAZMJD010000156.1:0-4409 GCA_964566385.1 uncultured Candidatus Poseidoniales archaeon
CGTGATACCACTGTCATTCGAGGAATGTAAGATGGCGATCAAGGTACCTCACCATGCCTACGGTTCAGCTTCAAGACTTCTAAGAGGGATTACACAACAAGAGGAATGGACCTCAGATGGTTCATGGGTCGCTGTGATTGAGATTCCGCGAGCCCGCAGAGAAGCAATCCTTGGACGCCTAGCCAAAATATCCGCAGATGTCGAATCCCGGGACCTCTGACTGAAGTGGAAGCATTAAACCACGCTCCAGAGTCGGGTGGCCAGCCAAGGTGATGAAGCGACGATGAAGAGCGTGACCCCCGGCGAGGTCGTCGATGTCAACGGTGACATTGGCCAACACTTCGCCACAACAGAGAATGGCCATATCGCGACCGTTTTTGGACGAGTGGTGACACGCAATTCTGAAACATCGATTGCACCTTATCGCCAATCCTATTTTCCATCCACCGGTGATCTCGTCGTAGGCATGGTCGCATCTGTTCGAAATAACATGTGGATTGTGGACGTGGGAGGTCCCTTTGAAGCGATTCTTCCCCAGAGTCATGTCCCTTGGAGGTCTGGTTACGGCCAGACCAGTGCGCAGATGCCTACGGGGTCAATTCTTCTTGGAAGAATTCTTGATGTGGATGAAACGATGCGTTGTGTCGTGACCATGAAAGGAGTAGGCATGCGGCGATTGTCACAAGGCGTAGTCGTCGAAGTTCCAGTAGCATCACTTGGAAGAATCATAGGATCATCAGGTTCGACAATCAAGCGCCTCAAGGAAGGTTCAGGATGCCGAGCAATTGTCGGTTCCAACGGGCGCATTTGGATTGATGGAGAACTCAACGGAATCAACTGGTTGCGTGAAACGATACTGATGATCGCTAAGGCCAACGACCCTCGTCCAATAATCGATACTCAGATGGAATCAGCACCAATGTGAAGGAGGAATAATGATGGGTGGTTATGGAGATGTTGAACTAATTGATGAGAATGGCATACGCCTCGATGGACGTCGGCCAGAGGATGTAAGGGATGTCAGCATAGAAGCAGGCATCCTTCCCCAAGCAGATGGTTCTGCAGAAGTGCGTTGGGGGCAGAATCTTGTGGTCGTAGCAGTATACGGTCCTGTCGAAGCCCACCCGCGCAAGATTCAGTTACAGGATCGTGCAGTCATTGATGTTCGTTACAATATGGCTCCTTTCTCAACTTCAGACAGGATGCGGCCTGGCTTCAATCGCCGCTCAATCGAGATCAGTAAAGTGACTGCCGATGCTCTAGCGACCATCGTCGAAGTTGAAAGATTCCCAAGGACAAAGATTAGCGTCGAGATTGAAGTGCTTCAGGCTGAAGCAGGTACTCGTTGTGTTGGTATTACCGCTGCAGCGGTGGCCCTTGCAGATGCAGGGCTGCCAATGAAGGACCTACTCGTCTCAATCGCTTCGGGAAAAATAGGGGGAGTTGTCGTGTGTGATCTCGATCAGGCTGAAGATAACTATGGAGAGGCTGATCTTCCTGTTGCCATCATGCCTGCGACTGGAGAAATTGCATTCATGCAGATGGACGGCGATCTTTCACCCGAAGAGGTAAAGCAAGCGATGATCTACAATGAACAGGCCATTGCGCCCATTCACGCCAAGCAGATCGAGGCTCTGAAAGCACGTTGGGCAAAGGACGGAGGTGATGCTTGATGGCAGCCCCAGTAGTCCCAGCACTGTTGAAGGACCATGTTCAACGTTTGGCCGAAGAGGATCAGCGACTCGGGAACCGAGGTCAGTGGGAATCTCGAAACATCGAACTGACAAGTGATGTCATCATCCGTGCTGAAGGTAGTGCCCGAGTTCGACTAGGGGACACCATTGTCATTGCAGGAGTCAAATTCAGCTTGCGAGAACCTTGGCCAGATCGACCAACACATGGGTCATTGATGACAAGCGCAGAAGTCAGGCCCATTGCTGGACCCAACTACAGCCCAGGCCCTCCTAGCCCTGCTGCCATCGAACTCGGCCGCGTTGTAGATCGCGGAATCCGAGAGAGTGGTTGCGTTGATATGGAAGCCCTCTGCATCCTGCCAGGTGAAAAAGTATGGAATGTCAACCTCGACTGCCACGTACTTTCTGACCGTGGTAATCTGTTCGATGCTTGTGGACTGGCAGCCATCACCGCCCTGCGCAGCGCCGTATTACCTGCAGAGCGTTTTGATGTTGGCGAGGATGGACCACTCCCTGTCGCCAAGACACCAATCATCTGTACCTATCAGAGGGTTGGAGGGCGTTTCGTCTACGATCCAGACCACGAGGAAGAGCTCGCTGGAGATGAACGTCTGTGCATCACATTGGGTGATGATGGACATCTTCATTCACTTCAGAAGGGTCTGAAAGGGGCCTTTACTTCCGATGAGTTCGAGGAGATGTTTGAGCACGCTCAGAAGCGAACCGCTGAATTGCGCAACATGGTCGATGAGGTGTTAAGTTGAGTCGCAGTACGAATAAGGTAGGTAATGCGGGCAAGTGGGGTAGCCGCTATGGAGTCTCAAACCGTAGGGCAGCTGGTGCCATAGAACGAAGAGTCAAGGCAACCTATGTGTGCCCGTCCTGTTTCTATGAGCGGGTACGCAGACAGGCCGTTGGTATCTGGCAGTGTAGGAAATGTGGCCATCGCTTTGCAGGAGGTGCATGGCAACCGTTCACACGAGCATCCGAAGCGAATGCAAGAATCATCCGCCGTTCCACTGAAGGTTCCTCTACTGCAGACAAAGCGCTGATTGCGCGACAACTAGCAATTGAGACGCAAGCTCGGATTGACGAAGAAGTCGAGACGGATGGAGATGTTGAGGAATCTGTCATGGAAGACATGGATTCAGATGACGACGGGTCAGCAGAGATTGAGGAAGAGACGCCCGAAGGAGATGGTGGAGCGTCCGATGACGAACTTGAATGAACGCTGGCAGATCCATCTGGACCTCTCGGCGCATCCGCATGCACACGTCCTTCTACAGGCGATTGCACCTGAGGATCACGTCCATCTGAATAATTCGCACCTGATTCTCGACGAAAAGGCAAGAGTTGATCTTCGGGCGATGTGGAACAGTGTCTGTCGAAGTCTTCAAGCATCAGAATCCACCGCGCTTGCGCTAAGAGAGGGGTTGTTATGAGCGAGGAGCGGGCGGTAAAGATACAACAGTTGGCTGCAGAACTACAATCGGTTGCACAACAGCTTTCCAGCCTTGAGTCTCAGGTTCGAGAACTTGAAGGCACAATAGGGGCTCTTGAAATCCAGCCCGAAGGCAGACCTGTGTACCGACAACGAGGGCCACTCCTTCTTGAGGTCCACGATAGAAAGGAATTGCTGCTTGAACTGCAAGAGACTCTCACCACCATCTCATCATACGTAGAACGGATCAGCGAGGATCGCGATCAAATTCAGAAAGCATATGAGAGTGAAATCGAAGCTTTCGAACAGGAAGGTTGAGGGTGGCTGAAGCCGAGGCCATCGAAGCATGGATCAAAGCCGCTGAGCAACGAGGGGCTATTGCCGTATTGACTCATAAAAACGGCGACTTGGACACAGTGGGGTCTTCACAGTCTATCGCATTATCCATAGGACGCAATGCGCGAGCGTGTGGTGTCCACGTGAGTCGACCTGCTAAGCGCCTGCTTGAGCATCACTCCCTCGAACACAGACCTTTGTCCACTTCACGGACGCAATGGCCACGTAAGCTCGGGGGACTGATCATCGTCGATGCAGCGGGTCCATCTCAGACAGGAGTAGACCTGCCAGATGCTCCAAGATTGATACTCGATCACCATTCAGCAGGTGAGGGATGGAATGAAAGAGAAGGGGATCTGATTGTCGTCAGTGAGGCTACATCGACTGCTGAAGTCGTGGCAGGGTGGCTTCAAACTGCCCGTCCAGATAATCTCGACCACCGTGTAGCATCTCTACTTCTTGCAGGAGTGATCGCTGACACTGGCAATTTCCGCCATGCAGATGCATCTGCACTTCGTTGTGCTGCTGAGTTGTCAGAACATCTTGATGAGGCTCTAGCAGTCTTCATCGAACGTATGCAAACGAATGTTCACCGGAACTCAGAACGAATAGGGATTCTAACCTCACTTCAAAGAGCCGAGATCACGCAGGTAGAGAACATGGTGGTTGTTCATTGTCGAAGCGGCCCTCACGAGGGGGCGGTCGCCACAAATCTGGTCCGAGCAGGAGCAGATATCGCCATTGCACACAGAACCACGGATGAGGGACAGCGGCTAACCTGTCGAGCACGTCACGCTGCCGTGCAGAACGGAGTTCACCTTGGAGCCTTGTGCGAGCACCTCGCTGCAACGCGAGGAGGGGTAGGGGGCGGTCATGCAGGTGCAGCTGGCTGGACTGCCGTTGGCCTTAACGGCAAAGCTGCCGTGCATGCCTTCTTG
>CAZMJD010000157.1:0-4388 GCA_964566385.1 uncultured Candidatus Poseidoniales archaeon
GTACGGGTGAGTCATATTGCAGTGGGGGCGACATGATCGTCGTTCTTATCGTTTGAATCACTCACTCGGGCCCACACCCCTGCCATCAGTTTCACATGGCATGATTTGCAGTAGTTGAACTGGACGTAGGCCTCTCGGAAGGAGTATGCTTGCTTGCCGGTGGCGACTAGAAATCCTTCGGGTGAGAGCCGGGACGTGATGATGCTCTCGGACTGACAGTCCTCAACATCGCAATCATCCGACACAATATCACGTCACATCGGTGGCGTTTGAACCTATGTCTCCTCAAGGGTGCTGATGATCACGAGAGTTCGGTTAGCTTCGACATTTTCGCCAACGCTACATGTCACCTCTGACACTGTGCCCGCTATAGGGGCTCTCATCTCGTTCTGCATCTTCATGGCCTCAAGGATGAGGATGAGTTGACCTTCCTCGACTTCTTGTCCCACTTCGACTGCAATCTCTACGATGCTTCCAGGCATACTGGATGTGATTGTTCCTCCACCAATGCTGCGCTTTTTCTTTCGCTTCGATGACCGCTGGGCACTCTGTGATGCACGTCCGACAGCGATGTGGTGGTCAGTTCCTTCAACGTTCACAATCCACCCATCATCAGTTCGTCTCGCTTGTACGGTGGTCTTGACACCATCCACCTCGACTTCAACTTCAACAGGCTCATCTTCCATCGAGTCACTTCCTTTGCCAGTTTTTTGACCTCGTCAGCGGGCTTCTGCCAAAGCGCATTCGAAGATGATCCTGCGTCCATGCAGGACCGGGATAACGTCCAACGTCTGAGCGAGGAAGCTCATCTTCTGCGATCAGGATATTGACAGCTGCGACTGCAGCTGCGATGCGTTGGGATTCGGTGAGGCCGGTCATATGTTCACCTATAGTGGGATATTGCCGTGCTTTCGTGTCGGTCGAGATTCCTCCTTGTTGGAAAGGACGCTGAGTGTTGCAATTAGTCGGTTACGCGTTTCGGATGGTTGGATGACATCGTCGAGATAACCAAGTTCGGCAGCAGTCCATGGATTAGAGAATCGATCCTCGTAATCGTCAATCAGTCTCTTTCGTTCCTCTTCTGGATTCCCTGCGTGATGAATCCTGTTTCGATGAATAATCTCAACTGCTCCCTCAGGTCCCATGACAGCAAGCTCTGCGGTAGGCCATGCCACGTTGTAATCGCCGCGGATGTGCTTGGAGCACATCACGTCATAGGCTCCTCCGTAAGCCTTGCGAAGGATGATAGTCATCTTTGGGACCGTGGCCTCGCTGTAGGCGTACAGCAACTTAGCTCCATGCCTGATGATGCCCCCCCATTCTTGCTCTGCCCCTGGTAAGAAACCTGGAACATCAACCAGTGTGATGAGGGGTTTGTTGAACGCATCACAGAAGCGTACAAATCGTGCAGCCTTGATCGAAGCGTCGATGTCCAGACAACCGGCCTTATGGAGCGGTTGATTGGCGACAACGCCAACACTTGTCCCTCCTAGTGAGGCGAATCCCACGACGATGTTGGGTGCGAACTGGCTTTGAATCTCAAGGAATCCCTCACCCCTATCGAATATCTCATGGATCACATCTCGGACATCGTAGGGTTGTTTTGGGTCCTCTGGAATGATTGAATCTAGAACTTCACTCTCTCGTGGGCCTGCGTCACTGTTCTTGAGAAGTGGGGTGTTCTCCAAATTATTGCTAGGGAGATGTTTCAGCAAATCACGTAGCATTTCAAGAGCTTCCTCATCGTTCTTAGCCGTCATATGTGAGACGCCAGATTTACTGGCGTGTGTTGCTGCACCTCCAAGGTCTTCGAATGTGACTTCCTCATTCGTGACCGTTTTGATGACCTCGGGGCCGGTGATGAACATGTGAGCTGTACCTTCGGCCATGATCACGAAATCAGTGATTGCAGGGCTGTATACAGCTCCTCCAGCACAGGGGCCGAGTATGACACTTATCTGAGGTATCACTCCTGAAGCCTTGACATTGCGATAGAAAATTTCGGCGTATGAACCCAAACTCGCAACACCCTCTTGGATGCGAGCACCTCCACTGTCATTGAGTCCAATGACTGGGATGCCTGTTCTCAGTGCCAGATCAAGGACCTTGCAGATCTTGAGACCATGCATCTCTCCTAATGATCCTCCATAGACTGTGAAATCCTGTGCGAAGCAGGCCACGTGTCGGCCATCGATGGTGCCGTGCCCGCAGACGACTCCATCTCCTGGGATCACACTGCGTTCCATGCCGAAGTCACGACATCGATGTTCAACAAGAGCATCAATCTCTTGGAACGACCCTTCGTCCAGTAGTTGGTCGATGCGCTCACGGGCAGTCATTTTTCCTTTCTTATGCTGACCAGCAATGCGTTCTGCACCTCCCCCCATCTCTCCAGCGCGTTTGCGGCGTTCGAGGTCGTCCAACCGCTCACCCGAGCCTTGCATAGAATCAAGCAATTCCACCGGTCACTTCAATCATTTCACAAACCTACATCATGAACGCCAATCCTCACCTTTACTGGGGAGAGCGATGGCTAATGTGCGCATCCTGATAGCAAAGCCTGGTCTTGATGGTCATGACCGGGGTGCGAAACTCGTGGCGAGGGCGCTGCGGGATGCAGGTCACGAAGTGATTTACACTGGCCTGCGCAAGACTCCTGAGCAGATTCTTAGAGCAACAATCGATGAAGATGTACAGTATCTTGGCCTCTCAAGTCTTTCAGGTGCTCATGGTCATCTGTTCCCTAGAATCTGCGATCTTCTTCGACAAGCGGGTTGTCAAGATGTTGTAGTCTTTGGAGGTGGCATCATTCCCTGCCCCGATCGTCCTGCCCTACATGGAGCCGGCGTCGCGGCAATTTTTGGTCCAGGAACTCCCATGGCACATATTCACACCTTCATTTCGACGGCCGAGCAGCGACGTGCAAGTGATTCGACCAGTGTAGGTGTTGGTTCTGGTTGGGTCTGGAAAGTTCCCGAGGTGGGTGAGGATAATGGATGAAATCAGCAATCTGGTCACTGCCGCAGTTTCTGGTGAGAGGCGAGCCCAAGCAAGGTTGTTCAGCTTAGCTGAGGAGGGCGAGTGGATCCCTCCAGTGAGTACCCCTCGCAATGGTTCATGGTCAGTTCTAGGAGTGACAGGTCCTCCCGGCGTGGGCAAATCGACACTACTTGATGCCCTCGTGGATCTTTGGGCTCCTTCCTCTGAGGCTCGAATAGTCGTGCTCGCAGTCGACCCTTCTTCTGCCCTCACTGGAGGTGCTCTGCTTGGAGACAGAGTCCGCATGCATCGTGCGACTGAACACGATAATGTCGTTGTGCGTTCGGTCTCGACTCGCGGTGGAAGGAGCGGTGTTGTTGCCTCTGTCCGGAGCATGGTTCACGCAGCCTTCGCACTTGGTGCCGACCATGTTCTCGTTGAGACAGTCGGTTCTGGTCAGTCAGACCTCGCAGCTCTTTCTGTGGCGGATGCCCTGATCCTTGTTGAGAGTCCTGGACGCGGAGACTCGATTCAAGCCGAGAAAGCAGGTGTGTTGGAGGTCGCTGACATCGTTGTTGTCAATAAGGCTGACCTTGGAGGGGCTGAAATGGTTCGTGACGACATTGTTCATTCACTCGAAATCTCAGGAGGTGGTGTGCCGGTAATGTTGACGGAGGCTCTGACAGGAGTAGGTATAGCTCCACTTCTTGAGGCAGCTCTCTCGATCCAGCCCTCTGGTGATCGGTTGAGGTTACGTGCTAGAGAAGCATTGTGCAGCCTCGTCGAGCATCGCCTTCTTTGCTCACCTCAATTGGACGAGTGGTTGGATATGATCGTCCAAGGTGAGCGGACTGTCGAAGATGTGGCTCAGAACTGGTCGTGATCATATTGGAGAGGATGTGATGGAAGACAGTGAACTGCCAACATCTGTGATCGATCATGCCCAGACCACAGTAGGTGGTCGGGCTGGTCATTACTTTCGCCGGTTGACCCACGTTTCGATGTGCGGTCCGCCTCTCTTGTTCTACTATGGGAGAGAAGAGGTTCAGAGTGCGCTTCACATTACTGCGTTTCAACTCACAAGTATCGTGATGATTGTGATTCTTGTAGCAGAGATCATCAGGATGAGGATGAACATCACTGTGATTGGTCAGAGAACGTACGAGATCGAGCAACCAAGTGCTCTGGTATGGGGTGCTCTGAGTATGGGCTCGGTCCTGCTTGTTCTTGCCGATTCTCCTGAACTTGGGCTCCCGATATGTTTTGCAGTGACCTTTGCAGATCCTGTTGCTGGAGAGTTGCGCAGGGCTGGAGTGAGTTCAAAGAACGCTACAATTGGATGTTTTGTTGTATCATTGTTCGTTTGGATACTGTGTTCCTGGTCGCTTGGAACTCCTTGGTTGCTCTGC
>CAZMJD010000158.1:0-4377 GCA_964566385.1 uncultured Candidatus Poseidoniales archaeon
GGTCAGTCTCATCCAGTACCCCGAACCATTCCTCAAGCGACCTGCCAGTTTTCTCCGCAAGATTTCTGATGATGGCCTCTTCCATCTCCTTTGGCTTCATCGTTCATCTCCAACTTCATCGGGGATATCAATGGTGAGGTGCCTCTCTTGAGAGGTCATCACCTTGATCTGATGATGTTCGTTGAAATGTTTGATATCCTTTCCCCTCTCTTCTCTCTCCTTGACAAAGATGGCATGGGCATCTAGGCGTTCTTGTTGCCGCTTTCGACCCCATTCAACAGCATTCGATAGCGTCACATCGATGATGGGCTTGAGTGAAGAATCGATGTCGTAACCGATGCTGTTGCGACCTAAGGTCATGGCTGCAACGTGTGTACTTCCTGTACCCAAGAAGGGATCCAATACCGTATCGCCCTTCACGGAGAACATAGCGATGATCCTGAATGGAATCTCGATGGGGAAGGCAGCACTTCGCTCTCGATCCCCCTTCTCTCCGAGGACTTGTCGTGTACCCATCAGTTCCCAGTGGTCCGAGAACCAGACGTTTCGCTCTTCCCAGAAGAATGCCGATTCGCGTCTTGCTTGTTTCTTTTCTTCGGAACCGAACTGTCGTTTCCCCCCCTTCCTGTAGATGAGTATGTGCTCATGCTCGTGAGTCACATAGGCTCCTGCAGGGAGCATTCCCGAACCCATGAATTTGTTCGGAGCATTTGACTGCTTGCGCCAGAGGATGCTGGGTAATGGTGTGAATCCGAGTTCAATCATGCATTTGTCGATGCGGGCTCGGTTGGTGTAGAGTGCGAATTCACCGCCTATCGATCGTGTAGCATCTCCGATATTGATGCAAGCAAAGCCCCCGTTGCACAGCACTCTGTAGCATTCGGTCCAAACCGTATCTAATATCTGATGCATCAATTCGAATGCCTTCCAACCATCTCCATCCCCCAGAGCGTCGATGATGTCAGGATTCGACCGTCCGAATCCTTCATCCCACATCTCAATCATCGGGTATGGTGGCGATGTCACCATCAACTGCGTCGATTCGTTCTGAATGGTCTCCATCTCACAAGCATCACTGAATTGAGTCGTGTGCTCTGTGTCCATGTGTTCAGGGTCTCAGCGACCCAGTATTAAGTCACTGAAGGTGAACTCATAGCGTCGTTTGTGATACAAGGGGTACCCCTTGATTCAGGAGAGCAGACTTTGCATCACATGCTCAGCAAAGGCGGTCATATCGCGAACGACTCGGGCACTGTCATGCTTGAAGAAATCGAACCAAGCCATGATGCAGTCCCCGGGATCGAAACGCTCAGCAATCTGTTCACGTACATCGTCAACGGTACCTATGACCGCATTATTGGTCGCCCTTTCGACTTTCATGGGATCCAGTGTCCCTTCGAGGGCTTGCCAATATGAACCAAGGGCTTGTTGTGCTTCTTGCTGTGCTGCCTGACGTCGTTCTTCCTCCGAGAGCCCAGATTCATGATTCAGGAAGACCATCACAGTCCTCGGCATGTATTCTCGCTTCCATTCCCCTCCATCACTATGGTAGGATTTCTTCATCCTCTCGTGGGTCGCTTCGATGATTTCGGGCTGTGTGATCGAGAGATTGAACACTTTGACTGCCCGCCACTTGTTGACTCTGATCTGAAGAGATGGGTCGTGCGAACCCAGAATGAGGTCGAGCAGGTCGCGTCGCCAGTGCGAAGGTACATTCTTGATGTGTTCGAAGGAGTAGCGTTGTGCGAACTCGACTGTGGTGTCATCAACAGCTCCACCACGTGCCACATGTGCCTTCTGAACTCTGTCCCAGTCTTCATCAGATCTGAAATTCTCACGTGAGAGGATGGTTGGTGAGATATCATTTCCATGCAATGTCTCACCGTTCAAGAGACGCAGGAAGATTTCGGAAGCCTCTGCAAAGACCTGTCCGCGCAGAGCGGGCCAAGCAGCGGCCTCGACTTCATCGCGTGGGACGATTCCATAGGGGCGGGCCATGAATTCGAATCGCCCAGCTGAGAAACCGATTCGCAACCTTCGATTCTCCTCTGGGTTGAGTCCATGCAGGGCGAGAAAGGCACCGATGCGCTCAGCGGCCGAAATAGGTCCTCCTGACGCGAGTATTGACATGACTGCTGAGCCCACCTCGATTCGTTGCGTGCGCTCGAAGACTCTGGTGGCCAAAGTGAAGAAATCAGTGCACAGCCCTACCTCTCCCTGCCAATGTGGTATGACTGGATGCTCGTCGGACTGTTGAGCGGCCGTTGAGAGATGCGATTGTGCGATCCACGCTGTTCCAAAACCAAGCCGGTCAGCCGCCTCGACTTGCTCGAAGAAATTCGTATACATCGTTGGTTCATCTGGTGTGTACCCTGAATGATCCGGAGTCTGCGAGATCGAGAGAAAGATGTCGAATTGCATGGAAGTCCTCAGATCGAGCGCATACGCCCACCATCAACAGCTAGGCTCACGCCGCGAATACCGCCTGATTGTGGGAGGCACAGGAAGGTGATGGCAGATGCGGTCTCCTTCGGGTCGATGAGACGGCCGATGGGCACTTGTGCCATCCATGTCTCATGAATCTCCTCTGTACTTCTTCCAGTCTTCTCGTGGATGGAATGGGCTAGCGAATCCAATCGTTCAGTATCTGTGAATCCCGGCAACACATTGTTGATGGTCACACACGATGGTAGTTCTTGACTGAGGGATTTAGCCCATGAGGCCATGGCTCCCCGCAGAGTGTTCGAAAGTCCGATGTTCGGAATCGGTTCGCGCACAGAGGTGGAAATGATGTTGACGATTCGTCCAATACCGGCTTCTTCCATAGATGGCAGGATCATCTGAGTGATTCGGTGTGCTGCATGTAGGTGGCGCTTGAATGGAGCTTCGAAATCAGTTGTATCATTGGAGAGAAGAGGTCCACCAGGTGGCCCTCCCGCATTGTTCACAAGAATGTGGACTGGCCCATCTCTAAGAATGCTAGAGATTACTCGATCTATCGCTTCAGCATCTTCCAGATCCAAGGAGATGGAATGAGCACCATCTATCTGAGGCGCACTTCGGCTCAGGGCAATGACATCTGCACCACAAGCCACAAACATCTCAGCGGTTGCACGCCCAATGCCTTTGGATGCACCGCATACGATTGCTCGCATACCATTCATGGCATCTGGTGCATATGGGCTCTCAATGTTCTCTGGATTCATATTCTCACAACCTTGCCTGCTCTTCCATGTATTCTCAGTCCACGTAGTGTGCATAGGTCTGGTCTCTCAATTTCTGGTTCACGACCTGTAGGACTTCTTCTGGAGCATTGCGAAAGGTCGGGTGGGAACTCTCACCTTGTGGCCGGCGCATTTCATCCCACTGACCATTGACATATGCCATGAGTGCTTCCTTCATCAGTACACCTGCAAGAACGAGTGTCTCATAGCATAGGTCCTCGTAGGTCATGCCCCGTTTGACGGGTAACTCACGTCTCAGCAAAAGCTCACCTGTGTCAATCCCGTTGTCACAGAAATGGGTCGAGGATCCGATAGGGATGTCATGATAGACAGACCATGCTGGTGAAGCTGAGCCGCGGCAATCTGGCAGCAGTCCTGGGTGTGAGTTGATGACTCCATCCTTTGGGTGTTCAAGGATATCTCCCCGAATGATGCGTGTTCCTCCGAAGACAATGAGGTCAAGGTCCATGTCCTTGAGGTGTGGCATGACGTGTTCGGTGTTGTGAATCGGGACTGTGACAGTTGGAATGTTGTGCTCTTCAGCCTGTTCGATGACAGTCGGCGCGATTGGATTACCTTCGATGCGGGTGAGAAATTTCTCACGTTCCTCATCCCCGACAGCCGAATCCTCCTCGATGATGATCATTGGTACAAAGTCCTCCGATAGGATTTGAGCCAACATCTCTCGTCCATACGGGTGCTCTTTCAAGAGGAGATAGGCGAACCTCGGCCCGGCCATATTCACCGCAGGAGTCGCAGATACCCGTTCTTTTCGGTCTGTTGTTCCTTCAATCACGTGCTGGCTCAAGATTCTCGACGGGAGAGCGAGGTGAAGCAGTAGTGTGGTGCGGCGAAGAGTTCTGATGTGATGATGCCGTAGGTCTCAAAGCATGGTTAGGGTCAAGTAGTATGGGCCTCCCGAGGGGAAATATGGCACAGGGCCAAGTGAAGTGGTTCAATCAGACGAAAGGATATGGTTTCATCGAGCGTGAGGGAGGTTCCGACCTCTTCGTACACAAGTCTCAGGTGACTGGAACGATCAAGGACGGAGATACCGTCGAGTTCGAGGTCGGCGAAGGACCTAAGGGACCCAACGCAATCAACGTCCAAAAAGTCGATTGAACTCGAAGTCTGATTCAGGGGATACTTTTCC
>CAZMJD010000159.1:0-4349 GCA_964566385.1 uncultured Candidatus Poseidoniales archaeon
GCAATCTTCTTGACGACAATGATTGCACTATGGTGGTCGCATGGTTATGACCTTCCAGCATCAGCCACAGGGCCAATGGCACTTGGTGCAAGTTCAGTTGCCTGTTTCTCATTACTTACGGCCTCACTATACTGGCGTTTGGACGTCCTAATGGGAACTGTCGCGTCGTGGTTGGTCGCAGTAGTTATTTGCACAGGTGGAAGCACCTATTGGCTAAGCACCCGTAGAACCCTCATTCAATCAGGGGGCCCATGATGGTCATTCCATTTGTCGTGGGTTCCATTGCTTGTTTATCCATGATGTGACGAGTGTGGCGCATTTTCTCAAGTTGTAGAGTGCGTACGAGGCGTCCATTCCGCCGGTCGAGACTGAGATTGATGATTCCATCTGCAAGGAATCCTTCGTTACCCTGATGTTCAGCATGATCGCCATATTGCCGCTCAGTGATGATGATGACGAAGAGGTTCATTCGCCGGAGTGCATCGAAAAATGCGAACATCTTCTTCCTCATATTGACGTCAACCTCCGTCAAGCTGTAGATCGCTCCAAGAGAATCGAGAACAAAACACGAGAAATTATCGCCTTGCTCTGCCTTGAAATGCTCGCACATCCGCTCGGTGAAGCGCAAGTAATCCATGTCCTGATTCTCCGTACGGAGTTCCGAGAAATCTGTGATCTGTAAGTTCCCTGGCAGACTCAAACCAACTGATTCAGAACTTCGCAGCAAACTCTCAACCGACTCCTCAACAGTGCAATAGAGTCCGAACTCACCAGTCCTGCTGAGGTGGTGGGAGATTGTAGTCAGAGCGAAAGTGGACTTCATCGCCCCAGGTGGCCCAGTGAGCAGGAGGATGTATGGAGCTGCAGGTTCCCTGCCTAACAACCGTTCCATTCCGGGGATGCTTGCACGAATCATCGATACGGCGAGTAGGTCGTTCCGATTAACCTTACCCAAATGGACTTCACCCATCTAAGGCATGAATGAGCGTGGCGTCGTGATTATATATCGTGACTCACGCCTAAGGGCGTCGGGAGGAGGAGGCATGGCAGCACTCTACGAGGCTCTCGAATCTCAGAAAGCGACTGTTGACCGGAAAGCCACCGAACATCGTGAAGCACGTGACGGGTTCAACGTTGACGTACGTACCTACCTTGATAGGAGGAATGAACTCAACGACCAAGTGTCATCCCTTATTGATGAGGCAAAACGTCAACGCACCGTCCGTGATGAGCAGAATCAGAATGTACGCGATGCGAAAGAGGCGCGTGAAGAACGCACCCAGATTGTCAGAGACCTGAAAAAACAGATTCAAGACCTCAGGTCAGAAAGGGGAGGTTCTGCCTCTGCAGGACAATCGCCTCACCAGCTTCGTCGTGAATTCCAACGACTAGAGACCGAGTACGAGCATGGCCGCCACCAAGGGAAACACGAGAAAAAGGTCCTCAAGCGTTTGCAAGATCTTTCGCGCATGCTCAAACAGATCGCCGAAGATGAAGCAGGAGATGAGCAGACAAGGGAAATTCGCGATTCACTAAATGTGGCACTTGAACATCAAGAGGTGGCGCATGTATCATTTACTGAAGCCGCATAACAGGCTCTGGCAGCACACTACCTCATGATCCGCTTACACAAAGAGGTTGATCGTCTCAGGGAAGAGGCTGATGAATCTCAGCGCTCATTGCTTGAATCAAAGCGCCAAGCCGACAAAAATCACCGTGGCTTCGTGATGTCAATACGTTCATTGCATAGCATCCAAGATATGCTGAAAGTTCTTGATAATCGTCAGGAATACGAAGATAAAGAAGTCGAGAAGGGGAAGGAGAGAGAGGAAGTAGATGACATCATGCTCCGTTTGATGAAGGGCGAAACCGTCGATACAGAAGAGTTACTTGCCCTTCAGCGACATGGGGATTAAGGAGAGTCACTCGTGCTTTCACAACAAGACATAGCAAATGTCCTCTCTGGCTATGACCATCTTAAGATTCGAGTAGGCGCTATAGCATCTCATTCAGCCCTCGACATATTTGATGGTGCCATCGAAGAAGGATTCCCTACGGCCGCCTATGCTCAAAGAGGTCGTGAATTGACGTATGAGAAATATTTCGCCTCTAGGCGTGCGCCCACTGGGCGGGTTTCACGCGGCATTGTTGACCGCACACTCGTCCTGGACCGATTTGACGAGATATTGGATGAAGAATTTCAGCACCGGATGCGCGAGCGCAATGTGATCTTGATACCAAATCGATCCTTGACCTCGTACGTTGATCTTGCAGCCATCGAGTCGAATCTACGTGTTCCTCTCTTTGGCTCCAGATCGATGCTCAGGATTGAAGACAGGGGTGAGGAGGGGGATTACTACGACCTCCTAGCTAAAGGGGGCCTACCCACTCCAGAACGTGTTGAACCGAAAGATATCGACCAATTATGTATCGTCAAACTACATCATGCACAGAAACCTCTTGAAAGGGGATTTTTCACAGCGAGCAGTTTTGAGGAGTACGAACGGAAATCAGAACAATTGCTGGATGATGGCATCATTCTGAAAAGCGATCTGGAAGGCGCTCGCGTTGAGAGATACATCATTGGCCCTGTCTTTAATCTCGACTTTTTTCACAGCACCTTGGCACTTGATGATGAGCCGAGATTGGAACTCCTTGGTATTGATTGGCGCTTTGAATCCAGCCTAGATGGCCATGTACGTCTACCTGCACAGCAACAACTTGAATTGAATGCCACGCAGAGCCTTCCCGAAATGACAGTGACGGGGCATTCTATTGCAACGCTGAGAGAAAGCTTGCTTGAGCGTGCTTTTGATCTTGGAGAACGCTTCATCGATGTTGCTGCGCGCATCCACCCCCCAGGAATCATCGGCCCATTCTGTTTACAGACATGCATAGACGAGGATTTGAACTTCTACATCTATGATGTCGCCCCTAGGGTTGGTGGAGGAACAAACGCACACATGTCGTGGGGCCACCCCTATGGGAATGTACTCTGGAGAAAACCTATGTCCACGGGTCGCAGAGTCGCTATGGAACTTCGCCGAGCAGTCGAGATGGACAGACTGGATGAAGTCCTCAGTTGATTGTCAGAACAACTCCTGACCATCCACAGAGAATAGAGCGCTGCATCCCAGGGACGTCCACTTGCCAAGCGGGGAGCAATGCCCATGCCTCATCTATTTGCATCGCCTTGATGTCAGGCCTCCACCATCGAAGGACACGTGCGGTTTCTTCACCACTTGTTGTCGGCATGACTCTGCGAATGCTGAGTGCATCGATCAATTCATCGCGAAGCCGCTCATCATTGCGTTGCGAACCTGCTTCGACCTCGTCAAGGGTAGGAGTCCATTCCATAAGATGTGCTTTTTCAATCGCTTCAAGTGGAGCATGAATACCAGGGTCGAGAAGTATTTGCTCAAATGGTTCTGTTTCCTTCTCCGGTCCGATGAGACGGCCGGCGACAATCAATACTCGGCATCGTCGAAGGACTGGTCGAAGGGTTGTTGAGATCTCACGTTCCTCAACCCACTCTTGTGCATCGATGCGCGGTCTGAGAGCATATATTTCCCTACGTGGGATCAACGCCCCCTCTGCACCTGGGTCGCTCTCGATGATGGCGGGAGTGACTGCAGATTCAGCAGGCACCCACCCTTGCATGACTACATGTCCGAGAAATCGGGCTACGTCATCGATACACACGTGTTTGACCCTGTAGTCTTCAGGTAAGTCTCCGAGTTTTGCCCGATTCAAATGAAGGAGAAGGTGAGGGCCCTGCCCTGCATCAACTATCCATCGTTCATATTCCAAACTCCCCATTTGTTCCAGAGAATGCCCAATGAGCCAGATCACCCGTGCGGTCTCATCACCATCGCCAACCAATAATGGATGAGGTGGGGCTCGACCGACCTTCACGGGCGAAATGATTGGAACGACCTCTTCCATTTCATGTGTCAGACCATGCACATGCCGTAAAGCAGATAGGATTACTTCATCCACAATGTGGGGGAGAACTTGCAGCGAATCATGCTTGTGGCATCTATGTCAGATTTCCTTCAAGGGTGAGCAGTTCGGAAGAACCTGCATCCCTGACCCCTACATTCGCTACTGAGAATGGTTTTCCACAAGCGGTACCTAAATCCCGGTTCACGATGTCGAGTTGATGGAGGACAACTTCAGGGTGCTTAGACACAAGATCCGTTACCATGTCAGCAGGACAATTGGCTGCAATGAGGACCAGACTGATCTCACCTCTCGAACATGCTCCAAGCGTTGTTCGAGAACCGATAGTGACATCGCCCGTAGCAATTGCATCTTTGATCTCACGAACAATATCCATGCCCATCCCC
>CAZMJD010000160.1:0-4336 GCA_964566385.1 uncultured Candidatus Poseidoniales archaeon
CCCTGTCCGATCCTCTTCGGCCTCAGGTCGAGGGAACGAGAGACATTGGACATCCTAGATTCCCAACTGCAAAATATCTGGGGCCGTCCAGGTCTCCGTTCTTGGCGAATCTTTCGCTCAAATCAAGGTACTGACGACCACCTGCATGGAGTCACAACAGGAGTGGTTATTGACAGCGAGATCATCAGAGGGGGGCACGTCCGGCTTGTCGTAGACACAGGTGAGGACCATGCAGTGTGGATGGCCTTTCGAGAAGGAGGAAAGGTGACTCAACTTGCTCGGAATCTTTCAACAGGCGATTCCATCAAGGGTGTCGGACTCGTCACACAAGATGGTGACTTGCACCTAGAATCACTCCGCACCCTGAAATCACGTATCTCCAACCAACGATGTGATTGCGGAGGTTCACTGACGTCCATGGGAACTGGACAAGGAAGGCGATGCAGGCGATGTAGACGAAGGTATCCCCTGGCCGATATCGAAGAAGGGGAAGGAGAGTGGAGTGAATGGTCCAGACCACCTTCAGACCGCCGGAGGCATTTGAGCAGAAGAGGAGAACCGCCGTCGCTAAACCTAAGTCTATGATGCTCGTCCTTGAATCATCGCAACAGACCCGAAGACTGTGATTGCTGGCTTAATCTTCCTCGGGATGCTCATTGGGGGCATCTGGTTTATTGCCATGCGGATGCAAGCCAATCGGGCTGCAGCTCTTGAGGCAGCGGCACCAAAGGTTGCTGGACAGGATGAACTTGAAGGGAAGGCGTTGAACCCAGAACAATTCGACGAACCAGATGATGACATCCTCGATCAACTCGGAGAGATGCTAGGCGAGAATGACGAGGACTGAATTTACTCCTCATCACTGAACTCTAGGCCCTCGTCAACAAGAGTCAACCAGTGGGTGGACCCCTCCGTGTACAAACGACGACGACCCATATCATGACGCTCGATCCAGAGAGGTTCATACCCGTTCTCAAGCAGATATGATCTGTGGCGCATCGACAGACCATCTATTGGAGTATTATCATCTGACTCACCAGAAACATCTGAACCTGCAGCGGCTGTCAAAAGAATGGTGGTATCAGTAGCAATACTCGCAAGATCAGTGAGGGTATCATCCATACTTGGAGGAACACGTCCGGTCGCTGGACAATAATCATCGACAACAATGAGGCGAAGAGAGGTCAGCGATGGTATTAGATGCGAGATTCGAGAGATGGAACGTGCAACATCTGAATCGAAAAGGGCGATGAAGCGTGCTGAAGTCGAGGGTCCTAAGGATCCAAGTATCGAGGTGACTCTAGCAGGGTGTGGTGCTTCGGGACTGATCCACGCTACACGCCCTCCTCCTTCCAACACCGCACGAGCGTGAACTAGTGCTAGAGTTGTCCGCCCAACCCCAGGTTCTCCAAGGATGATGGAGCGATCAGATAGTGAAGGAAGTGAAACCATGGACGTCACAAGGACATCGTTTCACCAAGATCGTCTTCCTCTTCCTCCTCAAAACCACCAAGGAGAGTCGAGAGGAGGTCGTCTTCCTCCTTTTCGGGCTCATCTTCGCCACCCCTAGCACCCTCAAGACTGTTCTTAGAACGCTCAAGATGAGAGAGCATGGCTTTGTGAGCCTCAAGACGATTCACCGCATCTCTGTAATCATCGGGACTGAAGTAGCCCACGAACTGTCCTTCAGAATTTCTGATTACAATGGCATCTGGAGGAGGAGAGGCAGTGCTCAACTGATCAAGGAGGTTGGAGAGAGGCATCTCGGTAGGCATCTCAACGATGTTCTGTTTCATCCTCGCACTAACCTTGACCTTGGCAGGGGCTTTATCCTGAGCACAGACGCTGAGCAATTCTCTGATTGTTACTACACCAACGATGCCACCAGATTTAGGGTCCTCGACGAGGATAGCTCCATTGGGGAACTGGGACAATTGCGCAGCTACATCTTTGAAAGTTGCTTTACTATTCAGGACGCCATGCTCATCGGTGATGGACATGTCACCCACTGTGGGCTCTTCGGTTGACATGTGCATCGAGGAGAGGAGGTGCGCTTCAAAGTTATCCTTGCGATGATGCTATGTAGCGAGGAGATAAAGTTGGGCCATGGTGAGTTCCGGAGAGGCCGATGAGCAGGGGTTCCTGCCCCCTCGTGAGGGTGAGCGGATACCTCGAAAAATCCTGCACCCACTTGAGCCAGCAGCCAACCTGAAGGAAGGACTCTTCGCACGCGGAGTTGCAGTGTGGAAAGTTGCTCTCGATGACATCAATCGGTTCGGACCCCATGCCATGATCTTCTTGCTCGTGATCCTAGCGACCTTGACGGGAGCTATGCTCAAACTACTCTCAGTCATCAGCGGATGAAACTCACATACTTCCATCCAACTTGGCATCATCTGACCAACTTGCTGAGGTACTATCAAACGTTGAAACTGAGGATGTTGAGAGAGAAGTGCCCTTGAGAGAGATGGCCCTTTCCATCCAAGGAGCATTCAGAACTGTAGTCTCGAATTCACCGCCCTCTCCATCGATGCGTATCTGATGGGTGAGAGCTATTTCTTGAAGCCTTAACACGCTCTCACTATCGATCCGCACACCGATCCAATCTGCATCGAGGCCATCAGCAGAGGTGTGAACGATACGGACATCAAAACCTGCATTGCATACTGCTCGGAGATGAGATTCAGGTTCGTGATGCCAAAGTGGCGCGAATGTGGGGATACATAGACGAGCACCGATGCGGTCAATCCTGACCTTCTGATAATCAGATGCGATTGCTCCTGAAACGAGGCCACATATGGGGTGACCTGTGTTCTTTGCTAGCCCGACTTCATGGCTCAGCACACGCTCTAGCTCGGCCAAATCATCCACCTCCTCTGATGTTTCAACGGGGACCCAGCGAATACCGAGTGCTCCTGCGTGCATCTTGGCAACATTGACGCAGGGGTGCTGAAACATCCATGATCCAGGCTGCGCTAGAACCGTCACTATTGCAGCGACCTCCCACCCCTTATGCATGGCCCAGTCAAGGGAGAGCGTGGAGTCCTTTCCCGCAGAGGATAGAACTAGGACGCGCATCATAGTCATCCCTTCCTGCTGACAGCATGGTTGAAAACACACCGATGATTCGCACCAGCATGCAACCATCTGGAAGGGGATACGACCACGGCATCACTACCTTTAGCCCGGACGGCCGATTGTTCCAGGTAGAGTACGCTCGCGAGTCGGTGAAAAGAGGTACGACAACTGTAGGCCTAAGATTCAGAGATGGAGTCGTGCTCGTAGCAGATAAGAGAATTGCTAGTTCACTGGTTCTCCCTGATTCCATTCAAAAGATCTACCGCATCGATGATGGCATTGCCTTCGCCACCTCTGGCCTCGTAGCAGATGCCCGCGTACTTGTCGACCGGGCACGGGTGGAATGCCAAGTAAACAGGTTGACTTACAACGAGGCGATTACAACCGATATACTCGTTAGAAAAATATGTGATTTCAAGCAATCATTCACACAGTATGGAGGAGTGCGCCCATTCGGCACTGCTCTACTCATAGCGGGTGTTGACGGAAATGGACAACATCTCTTTGAAACAGACCCCTCAGGCGCATACCAGTCTTACTCAGCGGGGGCCATTGGCTCGGGAAGATCCATTGCTGCCGAATATTTTGAGAAGCATTGGAAAGCAAACATGACCCAGAATGCTGCCATTAAGCTCGGCCTTGAAGCTTTGAGATCTTCATTGGATGACGAATTAAACAAAGAAGCAGTCGAAATCACCGTCATCGACGCATCTGGCGTCCACGAACTTGAGAGAGAGAAGATTGTGCAGCAGATCGAGCGGCTTAAGCCACTTGATGAAGGTGCATGATGCATGGTCAGCCTTGACGATGCCGTGGTTGCTCGAATAGATCGGCATGGTCAGCGATTTGAGATTCTCGTCGACCCGGATGGTGTCCAACATTGGAAGGACGACTCTGACGGAGTGGATATTCTGACTCTGCTCGCGGTCGAAGAAGTATGGACCTCAGCACGCGAAGCTGAGAGAGTATCAGAAGAGGACCTTGAGAAGGCCTTCGACACGACTGAGCTTGCAACGATTGTCGAGCATATTCTTACCAAAGGAAGTATACAGCTCACAACTCAGCAGCGTCGAGAGATGACAGAACAGAAGAGGAAACGACTCGTCACTGCCATTGTGGAAGCTGCAGTCGATCCAAAGACGGGGCTCCCTCACCCTGCGATTCGAGTGGATCAGGCTCTGGAAGAGGCGAAGTATCTGATTGACCCTTTCAAATCCGATCATCTTCTCTATCAGGAGGCGGTCAAAGTCCTTCGGCC
>CAZMJD010000161.1:0-4313 GCA_964566385.1 uncultured Candidatus Poseidoniales archaeon
AAAGTGTTGGGTGAATATATCGAGATGGTGAAGAAAACGAAACCAGATATCCCCCTCACTCAGAAAGAGGTGGACATGGCGTTTACATTGGCCGAACAGCGAAAAATAGAGGAAGTCATCGAACCGCCGCCGCGGCACCAGCGACCAGACGGAAATTTGAGTGAGGAGGAACTTGAGAGGAGGAAAGCGGCGCTACCAAAACCGAATCTTGATCACCTTGGATCGCGAACAATTCCAAGCAAGACGATCGGAGGAGCTGATCGATCTGATCGAACTGGAGAGGACCGACGTGCTGCAGATCGAGCGGTTGCGGCTGCTGAAAATAAAGAGAGTTCAGAAGAAGGAGTAGAGAAGGTTGTGCTTGACCGAGAGATTGAGAGACTCGCGCTTGACATCTCACTCGATCTTGATGATCAGACTCTTGATTGAATGAACTTGACTGCATTGTGGAAAATTGCCAACCCAGCACCTTCACCATGTTCTGGTCGATCTCTGGTCCAAGATGGTCCCAACCATGTCGAATGGTATGCCTCAGGGTGTGGCATCAGTCCAAACACAATGCCTGTTGGATCACAAACGCCAGCAATGTTTCGCATGGCTGCATTCGGCGACAATGGATAAGGGAGGGGGGCGTCAGATGCACTTGGATAACTTTCAGAGGGGTTCACATACCGACATACAAGTTGGCCATTGGAAGACCATTGATCGAGAAGAGAGTTGGATGCTGTCACGAATTTACCCTCACCATGACGAACTGGAACATGCATTCGCGTGAGAGAAGAAGTCCAGATACAATGAGAAGAGGAGTCGAATTCTAACGTCACCCATCGATCCTCATACCTGCATGAATCGTTGAGTGTCAATGATGCTGTTTGAGTCAAAGATATCTCTTCATCTCCTGGAAGAAGGCCCATCTTAACAAGAACCTGAAAGCCGTTGCAGATGCCAATGATTGGCCTACCACTTGCAACAAAATGTTGAATTTGTTCTCGGAGACCGAAACGTAATCTGTTCCCAAGGAGACGTCCACTCCCAAGATGATCTCCAAAGGAGAATCCACCTGGAATGGCAAGAATATGGAATGAATCGAGAGACGTGTTTCCTTTGACAAAATGATTGAGGTGGATTCTCTCCGTTGTTGCACCAACCATCTCGAAAACAGCTGCAGTCTCACGGTCACAGTTGATTCCAAATCCCGTGAGGATGGCGACTTTGACGTTCATCATTGGTCACTTCCATCAAGTGTTGATTTCCAAGCCCTTCTCAAACTCGACACTTTAGCGTCGAGAATCATCATGCCTGCATCGGTGATCATGATTCGATCTTCTTCTGTCACAGTACCAAGGCGGAAGCATGCAATGCCATCCATCATTGACTCAAATCTCTGGGTATCTTCAGGTGCTACACTGACAATAATGCGACCAAGACTTTCACCGAAAAGAATGGCAGTAATACTAAGTTCATCATTATGGGAACGTAAAGTGGAGATGTCGATGGTTGCTCCGCCATCAGTGCCGAAACATGACTCAGATAGGGATACAGACAACCCCCCATCTGAACAATCATGAGCGCTCTGGATGAGGTTCTCCCTCATTGCAGTGGTGAGGGTCCTATACATCTCCAGATTCCGAACTGGATCAAGTCTTGGTACCGATCCACCAATTCCCCCTTTGCCTTCATCACGGAGAAGATATGCGACTGAACTCGCACCTAATTCATCATATGTCTCTCCAAGAAGATAGATGATATGTCCTGATTGTTTGAACTCAGAAGATATTGCTGTTCTGACATCTGGATGATCGCCGATAAGGCTGAACAGTAAGGTAGGAGGGACACTGATCTTCTGACCATCGAGTACTGCATCATTTTTCATCGAGTCTTTACCACTGATACAAGGTAGCATGTAAGCACGGCAAGTGTCCTCTAGGGCGCGATTAGCACGGACTAGTTGGGCTAGTTTGTAGCGCCCATCGGGTGTTTTGGAGGATTCGACTGGGTCGGGCCAACAGAAATTATCGAGGCCTGCAATCTGATCAAGGTTGACTCCAACACAAACAGCATTGCGAACAGCCTCGTCAACGCTTGCAGCAGCCATTGCATAAGCATCGATGTCAGAATAACGAGGAATAATTCCGCATGAGATGACAATACCTCTTGTCTGACCATGAAGTGGGGCGAGAACTGCGGCGTCATTAGGAGCATCACTATGGAGGCCACCGAATGGTTTGATCACAGTCTGCCCAATGACCTCATGATCGTAAGATCGAACCCACCATTCCTTACTCGCTATATCTGGAAGAGAGAGAAGGCGCTCAAGAAGAGTGGTGGATGTCTCGACATCGAGTTCAGGAAATTCAGGAGGAACTGGGGAGGGGGGAGTCCACGTTGATTCTAATTCCAATTGGGGGCAACCATCATGGAGGAAGGAAAGAGGGATGGAAGCTACAATCTGATCGGAGTGACGGACTTGGAATGTACCTGAATCAGTGAAGGAACCAATGGCCGTCACCTCAACCTCATGAAGTTCTGCAAGTGATTCGAAGGCTTTCATATCCTGCTCGTGAATGCCTACGGTCATGCGCTCTTGTGACTCTGAAACAAGAATCTCCCATGAACTCAGTCCTGCTCGCTTCAGAGGTACTTTAGCGAGGTCGATGTCGGCACCGCCTGTGAATGTCGCCATCTCTCCAACACTGCTTGAAAGACCACCGGCCCCATTATCTGTAATCACTTGAATGAGGTTTTCATCTCGCGCTACCAGAAGCATGTCAAGCATTTTCTTCTGAGTAATAGGATCTCCAATCTGAACGGCGGTACTCGGACTCTCTTCAGTAAGTTCCTGACTGGAGAAAGTAGCTCCATGGATCCCATCGCCACCAACGCGGCCACCAACCATGTAGATGATATCACCCGGTGAAGGCGTCTTGATGTGGCTTTCTCGGCCATCTGAAAGATACCGTGGCATCAATCCAACTGTTCCACAATAGACGAGAGGTTTGCCAATGTACCGTTCATCAAAAACAAATGCACCATTGACCGTAGGAATTCCACTTTCATTCCCACCTGCCCGAACGCCTGCATGAACGCCACGCAATACACGCGAAGGATGGAATAATCCAGTGGGGAGAGGACCTTTGTAATCTGGAGGACCAAAACAAAACACATCAGTATTGGCAATAGGGCGAGCGCCAAGACCGGTTCCAATGATATCTCGATTAACGCCAACAATACCTGTCATAGCACCTCCAAAGGGATCGAGAGCGCTTGGAGAGTTATGCGTCTCAACCTTCATGCACAGGCTCCATTCGTCCGTCCAGGCTATGACTCCTGAATTATCGTGAAAGAGAGAGAGTAACCAATCACATTCTTCTTTCATTTCCAACGCTGGTTTAGTGATGTGTGTCTTGAATAAAGAATCAATGATTGTGTCTTCACCGGTTTCGGTATCGGTGTGATGAATCTTAGCAGAGAAAATCTTGTGTTTACAATGCTCAGACCAAGATTGTGCTAGGCACTCTAATTCAACATCTGTTGGGGCAGAAGATGGAAGGCCGAGCTCTTTTCTTTCTCTTTGGACATTTGAATCACGATGATATGATTGAATCACTTTCATCTCAGTCAGGGAAAGAGAGAGGATTCCGTCCTCGCTGATTCTGATGAGGGAATCATCTGAAATCTCAAGATCGATTGTGGCTGGACCATGTTGAATCAGAGGGGGTTGTGAGGGAAAGGATAGTTGGGGCCATGGCAAATTTGTTGTTCTTCTATCACTGATTACTGCGCGTTCAATCAAGGGGTTGTACAATTGCCCAGCTAACCAATCGGCATCTAAATCAGGGGGAGTTCCCCAGAAATAATACCCGATTGTCGTTGAAATCAGCACATCTGCACATTCTGGAAACAAGGTCCTATATCCATCAATGGCTGCTTGCCCGCGATTATCTGTTACCCCTGGTTTGAATCCAATAAGAATAGAAATTTCAGGATCTGAAGGGAAAGCGCCTTCATTAACAAACGATGAATCAATGACTACGTCTTCAATAATTGGATCTGAAAACAAGTCATGAGCTGCCTGCTCTAGATGTTCTGTGTTGGATTCACCTTCTATCAGATAGCCAAGAGTGCTGCGGACCGTGCCAATAACAACGCCATGATCCTTTGATAATTGACGCTGAATAGACTCGCCCCTGCTATCAATGAAGGCACCCCCAATACGGGGAAGAACCTCGATGCGCCGTGTCACCACATAGAGGCGGGTGCGGGACGTCCTTAGAGATGCGCCAAAACCAATGGAAGGGAATCAGGGGGACTAG
>CAZMJD010000162.1:0-2359 GCA_964566385.1 uncultured Candidatus Poseidoniales archaeon
AAGGGGCGTGGAGGGATAATGACATCCAGTTCGATTTGGATGGTGATGGTATTTTGGACAATGATCCGAACGAGCAACTGATTGGCGATTTGGTCTATTCATGGGAACTTGATGACCGGTTTGATGCCGATGGAGATGGTAATTTCACGAATGATGGTGACCTGACTGGCCTTGCGCCTGGAGATGCGACATGGTCTCTTACTGGATATGTTACAATCACTGTCACCGTTTGTGACCAGATGGGTGAATGTACTTCAGATTCTACACAAGTCCAAATCCTTGGCACATCTGCAGCCAGAGAAACTGGTGAAACGTTCGACTTCAAGAGCCTCGTTCCCGAATCTGGTGACGATGGGCTGCTCGTGATAGGCCTCGTTCTTCTAGTGGGTATTCTTGGCTGGATGGTGATGAGGCAACGGGATGCTATCGAGGTCGAAGCCTCGCAGGCCGAACAGCGTTACTCCAGCAGCACACCCGAAGGCGGTGTTCTCGGCATGGACCAGCATTCACCGCCGCCTGTGCCGAAGTCGTTGAACAAGGATGAACGTACAGATTCTGCTTCGGGCTATGTGCGACCAGCTGGAAAGAAGTGAGTCAATGGGACATCTCCGTTTGCTCATCGTCCTCGTTTCAATCATACTTCTTGGCTCTCTTCCCTCGACAGTTCCGGAAGTCCATGCAGCGGCAGGATGTACTACGCCTAGTGATGCTGAAGGTGCCGAGAACGTCACCACTCTGATTGAGGATGTGTTCGATTCAGTTCAACGGCACGAGGGTGTGGATGAATCATCTGATGATGAGGGTTCTGAGCCTGAAGACGAGGCGCTTATCGGAGAGGAGATGTTGTTCGGCAATTCCGCTTCGTTAGGTCAAAACTCCCCATTGGAGCCAATCAAGAAAGGTATGAGTCTGCGAACCTCTCTTGCTAATGATACTGCCAATGCTATCCGTGTCAATTTGACTACTGGTTGGCGGTACACATTCTGTGTCGAGGCATCCAGTCTCGATCCAGTGAATGCCTCAGCCTCCTTCGATGTGTATCTGATGACCGCTAGTCAGTTTGATGATGTCTACGCGAATGAGGAAGATTATGAGGATAGGTACGAGGATATGGTTGACAGTGGTTTTGCCAGTTTCTTCACTTGGACTCCCTACAGGGACGTTCATGCTTATGAGAATCTAGAGGAGGTCCGATTCAACGTCGCTCTCGATAAACTTCCAGATTCAAACAATGCTGGTCTGCTTTCAAGCATCTTGGGTTCATCGAGTATGGAGTCCGCTCCACCTCCGCCCAACTTTGTGTTGGTCATCGATGGCCGTGATAACCAACGCAGCACTGACGCAGCACCGACGGGTGTGGATCAGCTCGTTGACGTGGTGATTATTTCTGAGGAACAGTTCACTCTACCTTCGTCGACCGTTGTGCTGGCGTGCTGCTTCGGATTCATCGTTCTGGCTGCAGTTCCATTCGTTCTGCACACTCGTTACCATCGGGCAGGTCGAGATTCAGACTCCTCTAATCCAGTCGTAGGACTCATGTCTGAGCAGGCAACTGTCATGAGTCGGGCTTCTGAAGAGGAGTAAACGTTCGCTCACTTGTTTGGGTACTCCAGTACTTCCCACGCGATTCTGATGTCACGGGCGTTGACAAGTCCTGTCGATTGGATGCGTGAGCCTTCTGTGAGAACAGCGAAAACGGTGTGATCTCCGTGGAGAGGGGCATGGATGCGGGGCCAATCGCCGCTTCTTCCGAGTCCACCAATGGAGCGCTGTGGTGAATCATCCTGCTGGCTGAGAGTCCACCCGGCCTCAACGAGGCGAAGCCCGTGGATGTTCGACTCACATTGGCGGACGAAGCGTACCAATTCTGCACCTTCTCCAAGATTGTTGATCCGTTGCACGATGTCTTCAGTCGGTGGAGCCTCCTCTTCTGAAATCTCTGAGCGAACGACACCGACGCCAGCTTCAGCAGCAGCTTCCATCAATCGCTTGGCCTCCTCCTCATCGAGATGAGAATCGATATCAATTCTAGCGACGTTCTTCGAGATGGCCTGCTCGAGCACTTTGACACGGTCATCCATTGTTCCGGGAAACCGCCCGTCAGGTGCAGCAGAAGGTGCACATGTGAAGAGAATTGGAAGTTCGATTCCATCGACGATAGCTTGGATGGCCTCCTCCACATTCACGTCATCTAAAGGACGAATACTCTCTTCTAGGGCAGTTTCCTCGCCACTCTCACTTGTCTCCCTAGCTGAGCGGGGGATGAGCCAGAGTTGATCGAACCTCACCTCGACAGAATCAGCGAGAGCAACCGCAGCGCGTCCTGCTTCCCGGATGATATCCTGTACGCTATGGCTAT
>CAZMJD010000162.1:2369-2603 GCA_964566385.1 uncultured Candidatus Poseidoniales archaeon
GGAGTCGCCACCTAAGTCCTAATCTTAACCGTTGCGTCATTTCTGTGCATTGAATTGAAGGCGTGTCCTACGATTCAAGCGAATGGTACTTGTACTGCTACGTTCGGAGAGAAATGTTAGGCTGATGCCTGACGTTCAGAGTTCCGGATGGGGGGTGGCGAGGTGTCAGAATACAGTGAGGAGGATATCCAAGTTCTCGAAGGCTTGGAGGCGGTTCGTAAGCGACCAGGGATG
>CAZMJD010000162.1:2613-4285 GCA_964566385.1 uncultured Candidatus Poseidoniales archaeon
CGCACGATGGGTCTGCTCTGCATCATTGCGTGACTGAAGTCGTCGACAATTCAGTTGATGAGCACCTAGCTGGACACAATGAATCCATCGAGATCGATATTCATGAAGATGGCTCGATCACCATCACCGACCATGGACGAGGAATCCCAGTTGGCATACACCCTGATTTCGACATCAGTGCAGCTGAAGTGATTATGACAAAACTTCACGCCGGTGGGAAATTCGATAATTCCAGCTACAAAGTCTCCGGCGGCCTCCATGGCGTCGGTGTTTCTGCAGTCAATGCAGTCTCCGAGTGGCTGAGGATTATCATTCACAGGGACGGTAAGGCTTGGGAGCAGAACTACAACAAAGGAATTCCAGATGGTGCATTGGAAGCGACCGGAGATAGCGATAAGACTGGTACGATCATTACGTTCAAACCGGATTCAGACATTTTCACCACCGTCACTGAATTCGATTTCAATGACCTGAACACTAAACTACAACATCGCGCCTTCCTTAATGCGGGTCTCAAGATCACCCTCACCGATGAACGAGATGGAGGTTCTGGACCTGTTGAACACCTCTATAGGGGTGGCATCGGTGAATTCGTGAAACAGCTAAACGAGCGTCGCAATGCCCTACATCCCTCTCCTGTTCACATACAAGGTTCAGCTGAGATTGAAGACGTGGGAGAGGTTCATGTCGAGGTCGCAATGCAATGGTCGGATGCATACAACGAGTCTATTCTCTGTTTCACGAACATCATCCGCAACCGGGATGGGGGGACTCATCTCTCAGGCCTGCGCAGCTCCCTAACTGGGACTCTGAATCGCTACGCGAAGAGTCGTAACCTGTTGAAGAACATCGGCAAGCTATCTGGCGATGACGTTCGAGAAGGCATTGGCGCAGTCATCAGCATCAAGCATCCAGATCCTTCTTTCTCTAGTCAGACCAAGGACAGACTTGTATCTAGTGAAGTCCAAGGAGTGGTCGAGAAGGTCGTCAACGAAAAGTTGAGTGAATTCCTTGAGGAGAACCCCTCGATCGCCAAGATCATCATCGAAAAGGGCCTGCTTGCCAGTAAAGCACGTGAGGCTGCCCGAAAGGCTAGGGATCTGACTCGAAGAAAAGGCGTGCTTGAAGGTGGAGGGTTGCCTGGAAAATTGGCTGATTGCCAATCACGTGATCCTGCAGAATGTGAGATCTACATCGTTGAGGGCGATTCAGCAGGGGGTTCTGCAAAGACTGGACGTGATCGAAGGACTCAGGCCATTCTTCCCCTGCGCGGCAAGATCCTCAATGTCGAGCGTCAATTGCGCAATCAGGCCAAGGTGTACCAGAATCAAGAGATTCAAACGATGATCAAAGCGCTTGGAGCAGGTGTTGGTAATCCCTCGCCCACCTTTGGGGAGGATGACGATGCCGTTGCTGATGACGCGACGAATGATACTTACTTTCAAACGGACAAGTTACGATATGGCAAGATCATCATCATGACGGATGCTGATGTCGATGGCGCTCACATCAGGACCTTGATCCTGACGTTCATCTGGCGCTTCATGCGTCCAGCTATCGAGAATGGTAATGTGTTCATTGCTCAGCCACCATTGTATCAATCGAAGCGAGGAAAGCAGACGAGATATGCATACACGGAACTAGAACGAGAGCAGATGAATGCAGAATTGAA
>CAZMJD010000163.1:0-4270 GCA_964566385.1 uncultured Candidatus Poseidoniales archaeon
GTAATCGACGGTTTGAACCTCAAACGTCCGAGTGGGCGTGAACTTGCTCTTGAACAACTGCGTTCGGTCGCTCGCCGTCTTCACGGCTCCGATGCATGGCTGAAACATTGTTCTCTTTCAGGTCGGCCACCTCAGTGGAGGGTCTGTTTCCAAGGCCATGAGGTCGCCGAATGGTTGCCCAACAGAGGCCGTTTTGCGTTTCGAGCAAATGGCCTCTCATTCCTTGGGCAGACCAAGGTGTTCCCCCTCGTTGAATTGACAGGTGATGCTCCTCTCCGGGGTGATGTTTTTGCGAGAATGATTCTCGATCCTCCCAATAATTTGCGTGAAGGGCAGGACGTAATCCTCGTCAGTGATGATCAAGTGGTGGGCATGGGCCGTGTTGTCTCTCCGGGATGGGAGTGTGGAAGAACACCTGGCGTTCAGGTCAAGGTTACCCGCCGCGTGCCATCGACATCGTTATGATTGGGTCCTGTGTGCCACGCTTGCTCGGTGGACTCATGGCACGTATGCACACGCATCGAAAGGGCTCGAGTGGGTCGACCAAGCCTTTCGTGACCGAGGCCCCTGAGTGGTCTCTTACAGACAAGGATGAGATTGAACGTTTGATTCTCTCATTGCATGAGAAGGGCAACGATGCAGCTGCTATCGGGCGCATCTTGCGTGATCAACATGCAGTTCCTAGTGTGCGCCTTATCATGGGTGAACGAATCGCAGCGATTCTCGCTCGCAATGAGATTACTATGGAGTTCCCAGACGACCTCAGAAACCTCATGGCCAGAGCGGTGAGGTTACAGGACCATCTGTCTGTGAATCACCGTGATCAGCACAATCGTCGCCAACTTGAACTCACTGAGGCTAAGATTCGTCGCCTGGTTCGTTATCTCAAGTCACAAGGCCGTCTAGATGGTGAATTCAGGTACCGACGAGATACTGTCCGCCTGATGTTGGCCTGATGCGATGCTGATCAGTGACCTCCCAGCGTTTGCATCGATTACATTTGAGCCGATTGTCGCTTTGCTACGTGGTCGCCCCGTATTAGAGGCTCCTGCGACTGCTATGGGAGGGTTATCTATGGCGATACTTGAATCAGGTATGCTCGATGCCGGTCTAGCCTATCACCGCAGATGGGCGCATCGTTCACCATCGAACGACAACGCTTCTTTGTCAGATTCTCCTTCTATCGTCGTCGAAGAGGTGGATGAGGTCACAGGATTACGCTGCCAAGGACTGAACTGCACGATTGGTGCAATCCAAGCTGAGATTCTTCATTCCGAGGCGGGATACCCGCATCTTGGGCGTGTTGATCCACTTGTCACTTGCGCAGCTATTTCCCAATCCCTTGCTCCTCATGGAGTGAGAACACGGCGGTTGTTACGTTATTGCCTTGCGGGGCCGTGGCTTCGAGCTGATCGCCTACGTTGGGTAGATCCTCTTCATTCCATGTTGCGTGATGGGATGGAGCGAAGTGGCCTGCTGGTGGTGAAACCAGATCCTGCGTGGTCACACACTCTTGCGGCAGGTCTTCCGGCTCAAGTGCATGATGCTGTGCGAAAAGAATCAGTGGGATGGGCAGCGATGTCCGACCTCGATCGCACTTCTGTGATGAGTCTCATCGCGGCTGATGCGATCACAACGACCGATGTGCCGACGCCTAGGCTTGAGGTTCTCATGTGGCAAAGGCCTGGATTATGTGATGGCGAGACAGATGTGTTCTCTGAGATTGAAGATTGGATCGATGGCTTCGATGCCTCTGCTATCGATGAGTTGGTTGATGATCTTCTCAGGCATGCAGGTCAGCACTGATGGTTCGGCCACATCCTCCGCATCTCATTTCAGGGGTCTCTATCGTGGGTGAAACCGGGTTCTTGATGTGGCAGTTTCTGCAGACAATGACGCGGACATCAGGTAGGCCTGGATTCGCTTCAGCCACTCAGACTTCCCCCAGATATTCAAGCAATTTTTCTCTTTCACTTTTCTGACGTCCAAACAGTGCCACTGATCCGACTGCAGCAACGATGCCGATGAAGAGCATCATGAGGATGTTGATGGCCAAGATGTGAAGCCCAGTATTCAGGGCGGCAACAAGAAGTGATGTAAGGACTGCCTTAGGCAGTGTCTGCAGTCCTCCACTCGCAAAGCAGATGCCGATAATCATGACAGGGCCAATAATCACCGTCGCCACGGATACGACTGGTGAAGTCCAGAATGTGCCAATGGTGTAATGGATTGAATCTAAATCTCCTTGTGCGACGAGATCTGGAATGCTGACCATGATGCTTGAGGTAGTGACGCTACGGCGTCTGGTGTGATCTACACCATCGGTTGCAGCCACTGCTGAAACACCATCAGCCCAACCAAGCCTCAATTCACCCTCAAAGGATGCACTCGACCACACGTCAAGTCCGAGGGAGTTTAGGGGTTGTGCATACAAGACCTCGCTCGCGCCCCCATAGGGGCGTTTCGATGTGATCTGGAGAACGAAAGGAAGTTCTTGTCGCACAGCCCGATCCTCGACCAAGACCTCGGTCTGGAGGATATCGAGGTCCAAGCGTGTTGACGCCCCAAGGAGGACATCGGAATCTAGGCCCATGCGTCCTGAGAGGAAATTAAGCAGGTTCTGTCCTTGATTCATGTGGGAGATGAAGGCTTGGATCTCAGCATCTTCAATATCACCTCGAATTCGTTCACGTGAGGTCAATTGCTCTGTTCCCATCTCCTTCCATATCGAACTGCTTGTCAGATTCTCATCTGCGATATTGTCGATGCCCCAACGCACCCAGAGATTCATGGAACCAGTGAACGTGAGGTGGGTTGTGTGCTGGATGACATCATCTGTGACTGTGACTTGAAGTTCGATTGCGAGGTCAGAGGTTCCCAATGTGCTTGGTTCACGTTCTGGATAGTAGTAGTCTAAACCATCACCGCCGGATGTTTCTGTGACTGAGAATTCTCCCTCAAGAATGCATTCGACTGGTCCGGGTGGGTTGTATTTGACCGTGAAGGTCTGCGGGGCTTCGATAGTGATGGGTACTGTGAAGACGATTCCCAAACTCTCTCCAGGTAGGTCTTCAGTTACTGTGGATGTACTTCTGACAGTCCCGCCGTTGGCGATGATTTCCATCCTCATGTACTCATCATGGGCGAAGATCTCGTCCAATAGAAGACTGGAAAGTTCGGTATGAACGAGAGCTGAGGTCGTTGTAGCACGAACCTCTTCGATTGATGCTCGCATGAGCACGAGGGGCAACTCAATATTTGAGGCAACATTACTGCTCCCCCAGATGAATTCCACTTTTGGGCTCTGACCTGCAAATTCGAACATTGCTGATGTGACATAGAGGGATACCAGAACATCTTCACCCCTACCCACGCTAAGGTTGCTGTTGTATTCGATAGTGTACGTCAGTTCTGAATCGCCCTGAGCTATTCGTTGTGCACCTCCAGAACCACCTGACTCCGATGTGAACTCCTCTCCTCCAATCTCAACAACGATGCTTGAATTCAGAATGATGGCATCAGCGTTTGAGACACGAACATGCAGTACCATCTCTCCTGAGTCTGTGATCACATCGCTCTCATATATTGTCGCAGGTACTGCCATTCCCCAGGATGCAACGAGGTTGGGGCCTGAAGGAGTTGATAGAGACAGGGTCTAGAGTGACAGATTCTTCGTTCGTGAGATCCTCTTCAAACATGGACAGAGATCCTGTCGTGTCAGCATCGGATTTCCCAGTCAAGAAATAGGTCGAATCACCGGCACACCCTCGTTCGATAGAGTCGTTGGTGGCAGCCGATACGGGGCTTGATGCAATGAGTAGAGAAAGCACCATCATGCCCATGATGGCAAGGCCTGTACGACAGTTCTGGATGCGCACCACACTATCGGAGGTGCTGATTCATCAAGAGGGATTCGATGCGCAAAGTGCCTAAAGGGCCCGCTCTAGAAGATTTGTCAATTCCCGCTCGAACAGACCTACGAGTGCTTCAGAGGCTTCTGCTTTTGTTTCCTCAGGTAGGATCGCCATACCTAGACGGGCCGCTGCTCTACTGGCTTTGATCTCAGCGAACATGGATCTGGCCTTGGCTTGGAAATAGTAGTTCATTGCCTCATCAACTTCCTGTCTGAGCGTCTCATCGTTCTCGATCGCCGTGTGTACGCGTCGTTTCAATTCGTCTTTGACAAGATCGCGGAATGCATCAAGCACCAACTCCTCTGCTGAGACCATTTCTTGGAGTTGCTGACTAAGCCTACCGCCGATGAGCCGTT
>CAZMJD010000164.1:0-4170 GCA_964566385.1 uncultured Candidatus Poseidoniales archaeon
TCACTGGGTCAACATCAACATTCAGGACCTTGTGGCAGGATATCTCTGCTGCCCTCCCCTCATTACGGGGTTATCCACGGATTGTCGGGGAGACGGGCGGCAAGGACTTCGTCGTCGCCCACCCCGACTGTGATGAACAGGCGTTACTCGTTGCTCTGCTCAGAGGAGCCTTTGAGTACCAAGGTCAGAAATGTTCTGCGGCAAGCCGCGCATACATCCCTCATTCTGTTTGGTCACGCATGGGTGACTCGCTAATCGCTGAGACTGAATCGATTATGATGGGTGACCCTAGGGATTTCACTAATTTCATGTCAGCTGTCATTGATCAACGAGCTTTCGACAAAATCACGGGTTATATCGCAAGAGCACGAGATGATCCAGCGTGTGAAATTGTTACTGGGGGCGGCAGTGATGATTCGAAAGGATGGTTCATTGAACCCACAATCATCGTTTCATCTAATCCTCGAAGTGAGACCATGGTCGAGGAGATTTTTGGCCCAGTTCTCACAATCTATCTCTATGATGATGATTCATTTGAACAAATTCTCGTAGAATGTGATGTAGCATCCCCTTATGCCCTGACGGGCTCTATCTTCAGTAGTAATGAAGAGAACGTCCAGCGAGCTTTCGAAGTGTTGCGGTTCGCTGCGGGAAATTTCTACATCAATGACAAACCAACTGGAGCTGTTGTCGCCCAGCAACCATTTGGGGGGGCTAGGGCAAGCGGTACCAACGATAAGGCGGGAGGTCCTCTCAATCTGTTGCGTTGGTTGTCTCCTCGGTCAGTCAAGCGAACTCTTGAGCCTCCAATTGAATGGAGATATCCATTCATGGGCTCAGATGAATCGTGAATATACAATGACTGTTCAAACTCCGGCTGCTTCTTTTGCCTTGGATCGATTCCGCTTCCACTTTCTATATCGCGGTAGCTGCCATTTTGCGATACCCGTCCACATCAGTAACCAGATGAAGTAATTTGCAACCAAGGAGTCGATAGAATCCGACCAATCATATCCAAAATTGGAGATAGCACCGAAATATACGATGATTGGCAAGGCGGCGATGATGTGCAGCCACCTCCATATGGTGTTCCAATTTCTACGCTTATTCTCTGACATGGGCTCACGTGTTTGCCATTATATGTAATCCAAACCGTCTCTTCCTGAAGCAAGATTGCAATAGGTATTGCCAAAGTCGTTGCCAGAGATCTAAGTGGTGGTCCTTTACTTGTAGGACCACATATGGGTTGTGATCCCAGCAAGTACGGCCATCTTGGCCAAATCCCAAAGAATGAATGGTTTCACGCCCCATTCCCAAGCCTTTGCGGCAGTTTCATCAAGTGAGAATGCTAGCCATGTTGCCCCAATTGCATAGATCATGATCATTCCTCCTAACCAGCACCCCCACTGAATACGAGGCGTGATCTCTCCAGCGAGGCGTGCTCGGTCAAATCCTTCTGCAACAAGTGCACTTGCGATTGGAAAAGCAATCAGGTATCCCCCGGTGAAGCCGAAGAGGGTTTCTAGGCCACTTGCCCCTTCTGCATATACTGGCAAGCCGATTGCTCCAATTCCAATGTAGAGTACACCGGAAGCAAATGCATCGTTACGGCGTAAATACGCCCCGGTGCCTAACACTCCAAGCACTTGTCCCGTAAACGGAACTGGTGAGAATGGCGTGAGAAATGCGATTTGGGCTAGCAAGCACGTGAGCCCCGCAAAGAAAGAAATCAGAATCGTTCGTTCGAACATTGTTCTTTCTTCGGCACTGAAATCAAGGTGCCAGCGGGTGGGTTTGGGCCATTCAACTTGAGCGAACATGGCATCGGACGTGTCCTTTATGTCATCAAGATTGGGTCACTTGGGAGCCCCGCCTAGGCGTTTCTCTAGGGCGATGCGTTTCTTCGTTGCAGCCCATGAGCAGATGGGGCATTTGACCAGGTCATGCCGCCGCGCTGGACAATACTCTCGCCCAAAGAAGATAATCTGAAGATGGAGCCTGTTCCATTCGCTTTGGGAGAACGTTCGCTTGAGGTCATGTTCTGTTTGCGCGACGTTCGAACCATCTGAAAGCCCCCACCGCGTTGCCAGTCGATGGATGTGTGTATCTACTGGGAAGGCCGGCACTCCAAAGGCCTGTGCCATAACGACGCTCGCGGTCTTATGTCCGACGCCAGCGAGTGATTCCAAGAACTCCCAGTCAGGGTATATTTCACCGCCAGCATCGAGGATCTGTTGAGCCATGAGTTGCAGATTCTTTGCCTTGGTAGGGGCAAGACCAATCTCACGGATGATCACTCTGATCTGCTCAACAGGCAAGTTTGCCATTTTCTCGGGAGTGTCAGCAACCTCGAAGAGATGCGGCGTAACTTGATTCACTTTCTTGTCAGTCGTTTGAGCAGAGAGCATGACTGCAATAAGTAAGGTATAGGGGTCTGAATGGTCGAGAGGTATGGGTGTCTCTGGATACAACTCGTTGAGGGTCTCAGCAATTCTAGTCGCCTTCTCCGAACGTGTGATTCGTCCCATGGCCTCACGACTCATAGTCGTAGAATCCAGCACCTGATTTACGACCAAGTTTCCCCTGTTCGACCATTTGTACAAGGAGAGGTGCAGGGGCGTATTTGTCATCGCCCAAACCTTCGTGTAAGACGTTCATGATGTGAAGAACAGTATCGTTGCCTATCAGGTCAGCAAGTGCCAAAGGTCCGATGGGGTGGTTCATCCCCAGTTTCATGATGCCGTCAATGGCCTCTGGTTGAGCAACCCCCTCTTGCAATGTGAGAATCGCTTCGTTGATCATCGGGCATAGAATGCGATTGGAGACGAACCCGGGTGAATCGTTACAGTTCAGTGGAGTCTTGCCCATCTTCTCAGCAACTTCTGTGACTGCGAAATTAGTATCGTCAGAAGTTTTCGCTCCGTTGATGATCTCTACTAGTTTCATGATTGGAACTGGATTCATGAAATGCATTCCAATGACTCTGTCATCGCGCTGAGTCTGCTCAGCAATCTTTGTGATGCTGATGCTGCTTGTATTCGAAGCCAATATGGCATCTGGCCGGCAGATTGCATCAAGTTCCTGGAATGTAGAGTATTTCAGTTCAGGAACTTCTGGGATCGCCTCTATGACTAGATCAGATTCGCTGCAAGCACTCTTCTGAGTTGCTGTTGCGATAAGAGATCGTGCCGCGTCTGCGTCCTTCCGTGTTATGCGTTCTTTGGAAACGAGTTTGGAAAGGGATGTCTCAATTGTCTTTAGGCCTCTATCAAGGAACGTCTGGTCTATGTCGATCATGACGACTTCAAATCCGGAACATGCTGCTACCTGGGCAATGCCATTTCCCATCTGACCGCTCCCGATTACCGCTATGCGTTCAATCATAGTCAGCGCAATCGTAGCTTCCACATCAAATGATGGTCTAACTATAGGAGTACCATTCGCCTGAGACAGGGTCGCGATAAAACCACGTACCGCTGTTTTGTGGAAATTCGAGAATTTCCCATCCCTCTTGGTCGTATTGTCCAACCATGTCTGGAGTGGGCCAAGCCCCATAATTTTCGTATCCTCCTCCGCCATATGCTCCTTGCTGGTCTCCTGAATAAGACCCGCTATACTCGTCCTGCCCCCATGCAGGTGGTGCGGCATATGGGTCAGTAGGTCCTTGCGGGGGGGCTCCATATGGGTCTGCCACCTGTTGGCTCCCCATGCTTCCTGGACCTGCAGTCATCGGTGTTGTCATCTGCCCTGGCATCGGCGCAACTTGCCCCTGCATCTGCATCATCTTCTCCTGCATTTCAGCCATCTGTTGCTCCAACTTCTCTTTCTCTCGTTGGGCCTTCTCTTCGTGAGGTGCGAAGTCATCATCCCATTCATCATCGTCATCGTTTAATCCTGTGCGCCCGAGTATGACAACTAGGACGACGAGAAGCATACATCCTGCAGCAGAGCCAAGTCCAATGATTGCTACAGGCTTTTGATACCATGCCGAAGACCGTGAAACAATTGCGTCATCAGGGTCTAATGCAGCGCATATCCCATCCCCGTCTTGATCGACGGGGACATCGTCCGCTTGTTTTGGATCGGTCGAGCAAGCAATCTCATCTGTATCGGTCCAACCATCGTCATCATCATCATCATCTGCTTCGTCGATGATTTCTTCGCATTCCA
>CAZMJD010000165.1:0-2165 GCA_964566385.1 uncultured Candidatus Poseidoniales archaeon
GTAAACGCCACCTCCCGAAGGTACAGGAAGTTCAGTAGCCATTCTCGCCTTGAGATAGGCTTCGGAGGTCCTGCGAGCGATACCCATCACTTCACCTGTTGATTTCATCTCAGGACCAGGTGCAGGGTCCAGGCCACGCAATTTCAGAAATGGGAACACAGGGGCCTTGACAGCAGAAAGTCCAGCCTCGATTGAGCGCGGAGGAGATAGTTGTTCATCGAGCATCGCTTCCATAGCCCAGCGAGCCAATGGCCGACCTGTAGCCTTGTCAACGAAGGGAACTGTTCGCGATCCTCGAGGGTTCACCTCGATGAGAGTGACTTGATCACCTTGAATCGCCATCTGAATGTTGTACAAACCCTTCAATTCCAGAGAGTCACCCACCACACGGGTAAGCCGTTCAATCTCGGAGATGACTGAATCTGAGAGGGTCTGTGGAGGAATGAAACAAGTTGAATCGCCAGAATGGATGCCGACCTCTTCCAAGTGTTCCATAATGGCACCAACCTCAACTCCACCTTGGTGTCGAACTGCATCAACATCAATCTCTGTGGCACCCTGAAGGAATGCGTCAACTAGCAGGGGAGCCAACTCATCACTCCAAGCCTCGTCGACGTAAGCACCAAGCTGACCATCATCCTCGAGAATCTCCATGCCCCGTCCACCAAGAACATGGGAGGGGCGCACTAGGATGGGGAAACCGATACGGCTTGCTTCAGACCGCAGAACGTCAGGCGTCTCAGCGAAACCACCCATGGGAATTGGCAGATTGTGTTTTTCAGCGTGGGCATGGAAGGCACTTCGATCCGAAGCAACCTCCACTGAATGCAGACTGCTGCCAAGGACTCTGACAGCAACGCTGGCCTCAGCGAACAGATCTGCTTCATCACGAAATGCCAACGCAAGATCTATCGCAGTCTGACCTCCGAATTGAACGACCAGATCCCCTGCTCCTTCGTGTATGAGCACCTCATTCATGCACTCGGTGGTCAGAGGTTCAAAGTAAAGTCGATCAGAGATGTCGAAATCGGTTGAGACTGTTTCGGGATTGTTATTGATCATCACTGTAGTGCGGCCCAGATCGCGTGCGGCACGGACTGCATGAACAGAGGAGCAGTCGAATTCAATGCCCTGACCAATCCGAATGGGCCCCGAACCTATCACGACGACAGGTGTTTCGGGTTCATCCAGACGGTCCTGTACCCCAGTATCACCTGGCTCCCAAGTCGAGTAGAAGTACGGAGTTCGGGCGACGAACTCAGCAGCACACGAATCCACCATTCGGAAACGTGGATGGAGACCAGATTGCCAACGACGTGCACGAATCAAGCGCTCATGGGCATTGACAGCTTCGCGATGGCCTGAATCGGTTGGATGTCCAAGAAGAGCGTCAGCGATGGCCCGGTCAGTGAAACCAGAACGCTTGGCCTCGAGAAGTTGAGTATCATCAAGGTCTTCGTTACTCAATCCCACATCCACTAGACGACATTCTATCTGAGCAATGTGCTCGAGTCCATGCAAAAACCATGGTACGATTGCAGTGAGTTCACGCACTTGGTCAACCGACCAGCCTCGGCGAAAGGCCTCAAAGAGGCCGAACAGACGGCGGTCGGTGACATCCGTCATCCAATCAATGAGTGCCTCGTCTGAGATTGGTGAAGAGCGCTGAGCGTCGCTCACATCACCAAGCACAGCATCAGCCTCCATCAACGGCCTTGGATGACCTGGGCCCTGCTCTAGTGATGCGATCGCCTTGAGGATTGCTTCCTCGAAGGAACGTCCAATGGCCATGACTTCACCCGTCGACTTCATCGATGTACCAAGACGTCGATCTGCAGTTCGGAATTTGTCGAAAGGCCAGCGTGGGATCTTAACCACACAATAATCGATGCTCGGCTCAAAAGCGGCGGTCGTTCTACCTCCGAGGATGGGGTTGGGAATCTCGTCAAGGGTGAAGCCAACTGCAATCAGGGCAGCAATGCGGGCGATAGGGTATCCAGTGGCTTTGGAAGCGAGTGCTGAGGAGCGACTGACGCGCGGATTCACTTCGATGACCCGCCAATCCCCAGAGTGCGGATCGAAGGCGAACTGAACATTGCAGCCTCCTTCCAGATCGAGAGCTCTGACAATTGTAAGCGAAGCATCACGGAATTCTTGATGCTCAG
>CAZMJD010000165.1:2175-4166 GCA_964566385.1 uncultured Candidatus Poseidoniales archaeon
CAACAATGCTTTCTCCAGTGTGCACCCCCATCGGGTCAAGATTCTCCATCGAACACACAATAATCGCATTGTCAGCCTTGTCGCGCATGACCTCGTACTCATACTCCTGCCATCCGAGGAGTGATTCCTCAACGAGCACCTGATGGATCCGTGAATAGCGCATCCCTGCAAGAGATATCTCAACGAGTTCTGCCTGATTGTTCGCGGTCCCACCACCAAGTCCACCTAAAGTGAAGGCGGGACGTACCAACAAGGGCCAACGTCCTATCTCTTCGGCTGCGGCAAGGACTTCATCGATGTTGGTGCACGCGTGCGCCTCTGGAACCCTCAGACCCAGCTTCTTGCAGAGTTCACCGAACATGTGACGATCCTCAGCTGTTTCAATGACCTCAAGATTTGAACCCACCAACTCGATGTCAAGGCGGTCCAAGACACCATCTATGGCAAGTTCGCTGGCGAGGTTAAGGCCGGTCTGCCCCCCCATTCCAGCCAGCAAGGCATCGGGGCGTTCAATCTCAAGAATCTCAGCAACTGCAGGTGCTGCAAGTGGTTCGATGTAGACACGTTCTGCCGTATCAATATCAGTCTGAATGGTAGCAGGGTTACTGTTGATCAGAATCACTTCGATGCCGACTGACCGCAGGGCTCGACATGCTTGAGTACCACTGAAATCAAACTCTGCAGCCTGTCCGATACGAATGGGACCGCTGCCAAGGATAGCGACTCTTTTCAGATCCTCACGTGCGGGCATCAGCCCTCACTCCTTCGCTCCTCGATGATACGGGCAAAGCGTTCGAACTGGGGTCTCGCATCGCGCGGACCTGGTGCTGCCTCAGGATGGAATTGAACACTGAAGGCATCATGATCGAGCAGATCGAGACCTTCGACGGTCCGGTCATTCGCATTACGATGACGGACTACGGCACGTGCATCAATCAGAGAGTGACCCCCACCTGTCAGACCAGACGGATGAGGATCGATGATTCCTAACTCGGGATCCTCGACGGCGAATCCATGATTCTGGGACGTGATGGCGACCTTACCGGTCATTTCGTCACGGACTGGTTGATTGGCTCCTCGATGCCCGAAATGCATCTTGTAGGTATGCAGCCCACACGCAAGACCTAGTAACTGGTGACCAAGACAAATACCTGCCATGGGAGTTCCAGATGCAATGGCATCTGCGACAGTTTGAGTCGCCATTGCTGCCATCCCCTCGTGTGAAGGATCGCCAGGGCCATTTGAAACAAAGATGCCACTCACTCCATGATCATCGACCAACTTATCGTGCCCTATGGTTGGAGGAGCCCAGACCACTTCGAACCGCTCAGCAAGGGAAGAGAGAATCGATCGTTTGACACCACAATCAACGAGGGCGATTCGTGGCGCATCAGACATCGATGACGCGATGTATCTGATCTGATCTGTGGATACCTTCGCCACTAGGTCTTCGAGACTCGGATCTGTCAAGGATTCCAGAGAACGCGTGAGTTCCTCTTCCTCACCAAGAGGGCCTATCACGCACAGAATCGTGCCATGTTCCCTGATCCTCTCTGTCAAAGCCCGCGTATCCACACCATGGATTCCTGTCACCCCATGATGTGAGAGCCATGCATCAACTGAACCAACCGCAGAACGATGTGAAGGACGTGGCATGTGATGTCGACAAACCACTGCACTGGGACCGATGGCAGCGGATTCAGAAGAAGCGGGCATGACACCATAGTTCCCAAGCATCGGATAGGTGAACAGGAGTACTTGACCTGCAAAGGAAGGATCTGTCAGACTCTCTTGGTATCCGTTCATATTCGTCGTAAAGACCAACTCCCCTGAACCTCGGCCGCAGGCACCGAAGAGCAGACCTTCCCAGCGGCTTCCATCCTCTAACAATAGGACACCAGGCACCTCCGGACGTGTCACAGGAGCAAGGTCAATCGGGACCGGGTCCTGCATGACAGAGGAGAGCAAGGAGGCGGTCAGAGTGCTAGAGG
>CAZMJD010000166.1:0-4137 GCA_964566385.1 uncultured Candidatus Poseidoniales archaeon
GTCATGTATAGGACATCTCCACCGCCCATTCTTGACGTAGCGAATGTCAGCGGATTAGCAGACATTCCGGTAAGAATCACAGGGCATGAAACTGCAACGATTGATAACATGGAATCAATCATTCATTGGGTCATGCTCGACGGGTACTATGTCATCTGTTCTGGTTCGTCTCCTGCTTCTGAGGTCCAGAAGGATGCAGAAATAGAATGGAGCGGAGTCATCGACATCACCATCTGTGGTGACAATGTCATCAGACCAGACAACCTCATTGGAATATGGGTGACAGGACACGATTTTGCTGGAAATCCAATCAGTGACACAGGTAATTCTCAAACCAATCCGATCCACATCCATTCAAGTCTCGCTGAAGGATTGGATCCTATTTGGATTCGGCTTGGCACAGTTATTGTTGAGGGGATAGGGTCTGCAGAATTGACCATTGATTCCATGGTCATCGATGAGACCACTGTTTCAGAGAATAGCCCCGTGACAGTTACAGCATACATTCGAAACACAGGTGCATCCACAAACACCAGCTTCCAGATCTCTTTCAGGTCAGGTGAAACCTGCACCGACGCAGTAGAATTCGGCCAGAGAACTGTCCTGGGAGGTATATCATCAGGGGATGTGATACCAGTGACCTATACTCGTGAGGAGATTTCTTTGAGTGATGAGCGCATACAAGTCGTTGTCGATTCAACTGATTCTGTTCCAGAGGTCAACGAAGATTCAGGAGACAATTCGGCTTGCACATCTCTTACCATTGCCTATGGACGGGGGCTTGGCTGGGTGGTCGATGTAGAACAGAATCCTTTGCAATGGATTGGCATCATCATCTTCCTTGTGGTGATCTCAGCCACCCTATTCATCGCCATTCGTTCAGCACCTGAAGATATCGATGCGATTCTAGGTGATGACGCATACGACGATGATGATGATATTGACCCCTACGATCATGCCGCCATGTTCGACGATGAGCCGGATGGTTATGGATTCGGTGAAGACGACGTCTGAAATATCCTTGGCGGCTGAGGAGTTCGCATGGCACCATCCGAGCGTCTGCTTTCTGTGCTGGGCAATGACTGGAAGATGACGCCAATCCAGCGTGTGAGCTTCAAGAGCATTCACGAGGGGAAATCGTGTCTTCTCGTTTCACAGACTGGTTCTGGAAAGACCGAAGCGGCATTGTTGCCTTTGATCGAACGGTTATTGGACAAAGGGTGGGGGGCCACTTCAGTGCTGTATATCTCACCTTTACGAGCCCTAAACAGAGACCTTGGCGAGCGACTTGGGACGATTTGCGAAGGCCTGGGTCTAAAGTCAGATGTTCGTCATGGAGATACAATACAGAGTCAGCGCCAACGACAGACAAAGAATCCACCTGATATCTTGGTGATCACACCCGAGACTCTGCAATCCCTATTCATGGGAAAGCATGTTCGAGCGATGATCTCAGCAGTTCACGCAATCATCATCGATGAGATACATGATGTGGCCGCTTCTGAGAGAGGTGCACAATTGATGGTAGGAATCTCCCGTCTCGAAGAGTTATGTGGGCGATCACTCCAGCGCATCGGCCTTTCAGCCACGATACCTCACCCAAAGAGTATCGCTGCATGGATGCATGTGGATACTGAGATAATTCAGGTACCATCGACTCGTTCCACCAATATCACGGTAAGGTGGACGAAGAAACCGTCACCTGAAGAGGTTCACGAGGCAACCTCACACAATGTATCTGGAGAGGGATACATGGCGATCAAGTCTCTTGGCCAGATGATTCGAGACACCTCTCCTGCTCTCGTGTTCTGTAATTCACGTAGCGAGGTTGAGGTTTTAGGTCAGCGAATCGAACGTATTGAACCGGATTTGATCATTCGTGTACATCACGGAAGTCTGGATAAAGAGGTGCGTGAAGAAGTAGAGTTGGAACTCAGTCAAGGAACGATTGATGCACTCATATGTACCAGTAGTCTAGAACTCGGGATTGATGTTGGGCCTATTCGTCAAGTTATACAGATGCGCTCACCGCGTCAAAGTGGACGGCTACTGCAGCGTATCGGTCGTTCTGAGCACACTCTTGAAGGAGTCGCACAAGGTCAAATTCTTGTCTGGGACGACAACGATCTGCTTGAGGCTGCTGTGCTTGCGCGCCGGGCATTAGCACAAATTCTTGAGATCGAAGAACCCCGCAAGTGCCCAGAACTAGTGGCTGTGAACCAGATTCTGCATATGCTTCGTGTCACTTCACCACTTCCTGTAACAAGGATACTGAGTGTTCTTCGAGGTGCACCAACCTTCGGTTCTATCAAGACTGAAAACATGATTCAACTGCTTCGCCAAATGAATGAACAAAGATTACTCATTCATTTTGAAGATCCTGAACTTAGCGATCAGACTCCTTGGATCACAGAAGATACCAATGAAGAAGTAGGACGCGATTCAACGATCCCCGAACTATGGAAACAGGGGTGGGTCGAAGTGACCGGACGCGGGAAGGTTGCCGTCATTGAAGGAGTGACAATGATTCCCAAGGCTAAGAGATATGTCGTTCGTGATCTAGTCTCTCGCAGGCCATTAGGAACGATTGACGAGGCATTCATCATGGATATTGATGATGCTGAGGAACGACCGAGATTCCTGTTCGCTGGGCGTCCGTGGACACTTGTCGAAGCTGACCCAGACACAGAAGAAGCACTTGTCGCGCCCGATGCAGGGCTTGCTGATGCTCCAGTATGGGTCGGGGAGATGATTCCAGTCAATGTTGGCCCTGCTATCGAAATGGGCGCAGTACGACGCGCTATAGTGAATGAGTTCTCTTCGAATATAATGGAGGGATGTGGTTCGATGGAACCTGAAGATGAAAGAGGCTCTTTGCAGATCTGGAATGACTTACCCCTCGGAGAAATAGAACGATCTCGACTCATCGAAGATGTGATCGAACATCTAGACACGGCCGGGGTGGTTCCTGATGATCGAACCTTGACTGTCGAGGAACGCCGAGATGGGATTACTGTGCATTGTTGTCGTGGCACGGCAGCTAATCACACATTAGGGCTACTTCTGCAGGCTTTGGCATCCACCCGTGAGGGGAGGTTAGGACGCCTCTCCGTTGATACATTACGTATCCAGCTAGCGGTTCCTGGAATCAAAGCGTCTGATATTGTCGAATGGCTGTCAGACATTCCAGCAGCCGCGGTACGCCCAATGGTCGAGACTGTTCTTCCACATTCACTTTCAATGAAATTACGATTTGTGGAGGTAGCTCGTTCATTCTGGATGTTACGCACAGTGAAGGATCCACGTCGCATCAACATCGCTGGACTCATGCGTGAACTTCGCGGTACGCCACTCCAAAGAGAAGCGGTTGCCAAAACCTTGCACGAACGATTTGATATCGAGACCGTTGAAGACCTTCTCATCGATATCCAAAGTGGGAAGATAGGAGTGCACATCACACCACCTGGTCATCTTGGTGCTAGCAGAGCCGAACGCGACATGAGAATGCCAGAGTACACTTCCGCAGAGGTACTTGAGCGCTTGGAAAATCGATTGCTTCAGGAGCGATATGTCCTGATCTGTATCAATTGTCAGCACGAATCACGTGGGAGGGTGGCACTGCTCGATGAAGGACCTCTGGTCTGTGCTTCATGTGGGGGCCGCATGTTAGCCTGTGCTCCCGAGATAGGACGTGAGAGGCTTAAGACGGCGGTTCAGGACCCTGAAGCCTTTGAGAAGGTATCGAAATGTGCTGAAATCGTAGGACGACACCGTAAGCGTGGAGTCCTCACTCTGATGGCAAGAGGGGTTGGTCCAGATACTTGCCAACGCATCCTGCGAGCAGTCGAAGGTGGTACGATGACCGATCTAATGGAAGGTATTCGACGCGCTGAGATTGAATACGCTCGTAACCGTAGATTTTGGGGTTAATCAGAAGAGGTGATCTCTCGATCGAGATACATCTTTGGAAGCATTGAATCGGGCGACCAGATAGAACGCAGTGCTTCAAGGTCGGTCGCTGTCTGATATTTTCCTGCACCAGTGTAGTCACGGCCGTCAATAGTACCATCCGATGCAAAGAAGACAATCTGGGCTACACGCCGGCCGACAACCAAGGGTATAGAGTGATGTCGACTG
>CAZMJD010000167.1:0-4134 GCA_964566385.1 uncultured Candidatus Poseidoniales archaeon
AATTCCACATTTGCAGGAATTGAAGACAAGGGCGTAGCGCTCAATCTCGCTCTGTCCAAGCGTTCGTATCATGTCACATGTGGTCCTTCTACCACAATCAATGTTCATGGAGGTGAGGGCCCAAAAAACGCCCACATCGTCCTCGATGTCTCGGAAGGAATAACGTGTGATGTGACACTGACGGTCACTTCTTCCGATTGGCTTGGGCTCCTCGTTGAAGGTCGTGTTGCGGCTGGTGCACATCTTCGCCTTCTCTTCCTTGATCGAAGTGGGTCCGATGCCACCTTGCTTCGACACGAGAGGTGGACATTGGATGGCGACGCAAGTGCTCGCTTGGCAACGCTCTCACTCGGTGGCGGTCGCCGTAAATCCCATCTGGCTCTTGAAATGCTTGGACGAGGTTCTTCTCTTGATGTTGGTATCTCGACTCTGGGTCACGGACACCGCCACGATGATCATCACATCATCGTACACCATGATGCTCCTGACACGACCTCACGTCTCCGGATTCATGGGGTCTGCGATGGCCATTCGAAGACCGTTGGCACTGGTCGCCTCATCGTCTCCGAAGATGCTCATCGAGCAGATGCAGGTCAAGTGTTCAGGAACTTGATGCTCAGTCCGGATGCAGTCGCTGATTCGATTCCTGAATTGGAGGTCTTGGTTGATGATGTCTCTGCCGCTCATGGTGCAGCATCTGCTCCTGTCGATGAGGAGCATATCACCTACCTCAACACTCGAGGCCTCGATCGAGAAGAGGCAACCTCTCTCATTGCTGAAGGTTTTCTTGCCGCACCGATCAGATCCGTTCTCTCGTCAGGATTACTCGATACCGCAATCGTTCAGCTCAATGGCTGGCTTGGATCGACTTGAGCGTTTGGCGACAATACCATGAAGGAGGCTTTGGAGCAGGTAACATGGATGGCAACCTTGGCTTCGATGCAGAGGCAGCTCGTGCCGATGTGCCGATTCTTAGTCGAATCCTACCCAATGGCCGCCCACTCGTCTATCTTGACAATGCGGCCACGACCCAGAAACCGAAGCAGGTCATCACTGCCATCTCAGAATATTATGAGGTGTCGAACGCGAACATCCATCGTGCTCTCCATACTCTGGCACATGAGGCAACCGACGCCTACGAAGACACCAGGGATCGTCTGACCAGTTGGTTCAACGCATCAGATCGTGACCACGTCGTGTTCACCTCTGGCGCCACAGAGGCAATCAACTTGGTTGCGCGAGGCTGGGGGGCAGCAAATCTTGGTCCAGATGATGTCGTATTGTTGACTGAGATGGAACATCATTCGAACATCGTGCCTTGGCAGATGCTTCAGGAACAGATTGGATTTGAAATTCGTTACATTCCAGTTGTTGAGGATGCTTATGTTCTCAACCTTGAACACCTCGATGAGCTTCTCAAAGACGTTCGATTGATTGGGGTTGTGCACACATCAAACGTGCTTGGAACGCGCAATTCTGTAGAACTGCTTGTCGAGAAAGCAAGGACCATTGGAGCTCGAATTCTCATCGATGGGGCACAAGCAGGTCCCCACGAACGGATTGATGTGCAGAGTTTGGGTTGCGATTTCCTTGCCATCTCGGCACACAAGATGTGTGGACCGACTGGAGTTGGATGCCTTGTGATGAACAATGGCGTCATGGATGAGATGCAGCCTTTCCTCGGGGGAGGGGACATGATTGAAGAGGTCTGGCTTGAGCGTTCGACCTTTGCATCCGGTTCCTCTCGTTTCGAGGCTGGGACTCCCAAGATTTCTGCAGTCATTGGCTGGGGTGCAGCTCTCGAATGGCTTGGGCAGTGGTCGATGAGTTTGATTCATGCCCACTGTCTTGAACTCGCTCGACAAGCCGTATCAGGGCTGAAAGATTCAATCCCTGGAATTCGTATCTTTGGTGATCATTCGCGTGATGATACTTCTGGTGTAGTCTCTTTCCTACATCCAACCATTCACGCCTTTGACCTTGCCACCCTCATCGACATGCATGGTGTAGCTGTCAGAACAGGGCATCATTGCGCTCAACCTCTGATGCGTAGAATCGGTGTCTTGGCAACGAGCCGAGCCTCATTTTATCTCTACAATACTGAAGAAGATGTCAAAGCGTTCCTTGATGCGATGACAACCGTCCATGGTCGATTCGCTTGAACGTCTTCTTCTGAGGGTATTGAAGTACGCGGTCGCCTTTCTTCTTGGAATTCAGCGATTTTGGTATTGAACGAGAGTGAAATATGGTTGCCTTGTTCACCTATAGGTGGTGCGTCAGGAGCTGTTTGTGTCTTTGTTTGTGAGCTTCGACCCGATGCATTCGATGGAGAGGAACCTGTCAACGAAGCATTGTGCGGCTCACTGAAGATAAGCCAAGACTCCATGCGAATATCAGGCCATGTTCCATCGCCCACGTAATTTGGGACATAGTTCTGACCATCATACAACCCATCATATCGAATGGTTACGTTCTGTCCAGATGTGATCTGCGAAGTGACGTTCCAAGTCCAAGGCTTAACATCCTGTCCGGGGCACCACCCTGCCCGTCCGAAGGGCCATGAGCCGAGTTGATTGGCAACCGTGCCTTCATCGACGAGTTTCGTGCACCCCTCTCGATCGGCCCCGACCGAAGAATTCCCTGCCGTGGGGTGATCCTCTGTAATCGACCAACCGGATGGGAAAGTGAAGCGGTGCTCATGGTTACAGAATTCAGCACAATTCTCTGCATCCCTGTTGAAGCCATGCCCTGTGACGACTGAGTACAGATCGACACGCGTCGAGGATGCAGGAATTCGAACATCCTTCTCCCGTACGTATTTCGAACCATTGTTGTAATCTTGATCGAAGCGACCACCTGTGAACAGCTTCTCGCCCCCAGTCGCTACATGGGATTTGTATGGATGGTCTGAGAAGATGGCGATGATGTCCAATCCATATCCATTGGCCCCGCGATATCTCATCCCCATCTGCTGACCTGGGTCTATGAGGAACATGAACTCAGAGATGTCAGTCAACCATCTGCCTTCTCGCCCATATGTGGTGATGTAGCGAACGAACTCATTGCACGTGGAGCCATTCCAAGCATCAGTACAGATGTCGAGATAGGCGAGATAATCCCATTCATGACAACCCCCATGACGGTCTGCTTGTCCATCCCCGTTGTCATCAATCCCGTATCTGTTCCGGTGTTCACTGCACGGGTTGTAAGCATAAATCTCCAAGGTATCGTATGCTGCGAGTGTGGTCGAGTTTGGCCAAGTGACGTTCCATTTCGATGTGTAGCCCCCCTGCCATCCTCCACCATGCCATTGCCCTGACTGTGTGAGCGGGAATGTGAAGACCCCGAGATCCTTGGTACGCTGTTCGGTCTGGAATTCGTAATTCCATGTCTCCGCTTCCAAGGAGATGTAGTCGAATCGATACTGTGGTTCTGCAGTAGTGGCACGCGCCCAATTGTACAGCGAGCCAACCTCACGCCACTGCTGATATCGATCGATTCCGTAGTAGTACTGACTCCAATCTCCGATCACATCACCAAGGCTTCCGGTGAGTTGGAATCCAGGTGTGTTGATGTAATGTACGCGTCCACTGAGTTCAGCGAGTTCACCCGACGACATCGCATTCGACACGCGTGTGCGCATCGATCGAACATCTGCATCAGCCGTCGAGTCATAGGAACCGAAGAAGATGTGGCCATTCGATGGCAGGTTCAGTAGAAGTTGTCGTGGGCTCTGGGCCCAGAGTGAACTCATGTACGACGAAGATTGCTGATTGAAGATGAACAGGTATGTCTGGTTCCCATTCCACTGTGAGGCCAAACGCCATTGACCATCGAGGGTCGAGACAGTGAAATCTCCAGCACGACCAAGTCGGTCGGTTGTGTATGGTCCACTGGAATTCCAAGAGACCCCCCATTGATTTGCGGCGCATCCGTCTTCATCTGCAGTCCAAGTGATCATGGTGTCTGGGCATAAATCCGAATCTTCGAGCACCCCATCTGAATCAACATCCCCACATCCGCGCTCATCGACTGTGACCCCTACAGGGGTGGAAGGGCATTGATCGCTGTCGACTGGCACTCCGTCTCCATCGACATCCTCACATCCCCTTTCATCGACAGTGTATCCCGCTG
>CAZMJD010000168.1:0-4133 GCA_964566385.1 uncultured Candidatus Poseidoniales archaeon
GTCTGAGTGAAGCATTGCTAGGTGCGATTCACTCGCGTCATGGACACTGCAGTCATGCTCAGATAGATGCAGGGGGCAGGATTCGAACCTGCGAACCCCTTCGGGACCGGATCTTAAGCCCGGCGCCTTTGTCCAACTCAGCCACCCCTGCTCCCCCCGCGTGCTCGTGTTCCTGTATCAACTGAACGATTCGCGCCCGCCTTCTGCGAAGCGTTTTGAAGCATCACTACAACTGGGTGATGATGAACGGCAACGTGCAGTCCCGTTGGGCCACCATGGTGTTGGTGGTTCTTTTCCTGGCCAGCGCATTTCCATTCATGACGCATCTTGGCGATGTGGACCGGGACCCTGCACCTCATGTCCTTGCACCTGAGCCATCTCATGCGGGTACTGTATTCGATTACATTCTCTATCTTGATTCGGCTCGGACAGGGGCCGACGGGGATGGCCATTTGACGACCGTTGAACCTGAAGGCTCAGACAGTGAGGAGGAAGATGCTGCTGATGAGGAGGGCTTGGAATTCAGGACTGATGAGTTGGACGCTTCAATCACCATACATGGTGAGTGGCAGTCTAGTAGTAACCGATATGGCATTGAATCCTACATCTTTCTGCGCCACCGCGGTTCGAATTCGACTGCTGACTATCAGTTCAGCCTTCAGATAGAAGGAGAGAGTGGGGCCACTGAGATCGGAGTGGCCACCCAAGATGTCGAAGGTTGTCCGGCCTGGCAGACGAATTGTGGATACAGTACATACCCTATCCGTCTGAAGTTCGATGCAGGTGTCAGCGAAGTCGTCATTCCTGCAGGATCTCGACTTCTCCTCAGAATTTCAGCCGACACGACTTGTGAAGGCGGGGGAGGGGGTTCGATACCATCTCTTCCAGCAGACTGCAGTGCGCAGGTTGCATGGGGTGACATCGACGGTTCGACTGAGTACTCCAAGATGGAAATTCGTACTCATGCCTTGGAGACATCATCTATCAGTCTATACCGTGACGATTCGACTCACAGGTACAAAGAAGAAGTCTCTGAGGTTTATCCGAATGATGATATTGAGTACCGGAAACTGTTCCTTTCTCTTGATATCCGCTCGGCCTTCGGTGCGGTCGACCTGCGTCGTGTTGAACTCTCGTTGTACAACCCCGATGCGGGAAAGGATCTCATTCCCTCTGAACATCGGATCATAGATCTCGATAATCTAGCGAGTCAGGGTCGTTCACTCGTCTATGAGTTCAACTGGACATACGGTTCCAATGAAGATGTGGGATATTACACGCTGACTGCTCTGATCAGGGATCAGCGTGACCACCAAGTCACGATACAACGAACTTATTCTGATAGTTCAGTCGACCACCCGCTGACGATCACTGAGCATGGAGTCAGATCTTCGATGACCACATACCACCTGGAAGTTTCACGTCGTTCGGTGTTCGTCTCCGCCACGTCGGAGACCTCAGCCTGACGCAGACCGTGCGTGTGAACCTCATCACTGTGTTCGGTAGTGATTGGACCGTGAGTGTTCCCGCAGACGAGATCACACTCGACTCCGCACATAGTTCAGTGACTCGTGAAGTGACTATGACAACACCTGATGACTTAGCAACGATGCCCTCTGATCAGACCTTCCGCCTGCGTTTCGACATTTATGTTGATGATTCCAAGGTGGATGAAACCTGGGGTAACTGGTCAATGCAGAAGGTCGATGTCCATGCCGCTCCTGTCGTTACACTCTATCATGATGCTGAGTTCACACAACCATTCTACAATTCAACCCGTTCTGCCGAAGACAATCTGCTGGCAAATCCACTTCCTATCGAAGCAGGAAATACGTCAACAATCCACATGCGTGTCTTCAACGCAGGGTATGATAGTGACCCGTTCAAGATTGGACAAATCCAGAAACCCTCGTGGGCAAATCTTGAATTCTTTGATTCAGAAGCCGGAGCTGAACTTCCAGCGGATGACTCTGCAATAGGATATTCAATCAGGGAACTCGGGCGTTTCGAGGCCATTGAGATCCGCATTCGGATCGAAGCCCTGAGTGTCGAGAGCAACGTTCTGATCGATGATCTTGGATTCACTGTGAGCAATGCCGATAATCTCAGTTATGAATCATCGATAGGTCTTCAGCTCCAGCGTACGTACGGTATGTTCGCCACAGTTGTCTGGGATAACGATGGTGATTCCTCCTTGGGCAATGTCACTGGCATCACCGCCGGTGATTCATCCTCAGTAGCAGAATTCCGTATCCGCGCCACATCGGTGAGAACTGATGATGTGAATATTGATTGGAACTTTATTCGGGTCGAGGACATCGCTGCTAATCGCAATGGAGATGACGATCTAACACAATGGGATTTCGAATATCTGGATGCCACGATGTCTGATCCTTTTGATTTCCCACTCACCTTGTCCAGTGGTTCATCCGAAGAGTTCGTTGTCCGGATGCGACCGGATTCCCTAGCTAGGGCGGGTGAGCATCTTGTGGTGCTTCGATTCGAACAGGCTGATGATCCGACTCGCGAATTCGAATTACAGGTCATCGTCGATGTCGCTATCGGTATGCCTCAAGTCCGTTTGATACAAGGTACTGCAAATGTCGAGGTCATGAGTGGCCAAGCTATGGATTATGAATTCGAGATCAGGAATGATGGTAATGCCATGGTCATCTTCGAAGTTGAAGTAGAGGACATTCCGATTGGATGGAACGTTGAGGTGAGCCCCACCTACATCCCCCTTGACCCTGGTGAGGGCCAGACAGTCAGTATCTCAGTAGCCACTGCTGAGTGTACCAGAGCTGGTGTGAACGAGCAGTTAACGATCGTCGCTAAGCCGACGATCAGCATCCTTGGCGATACAACCACTTCGTACAATCGCTCACAGGCCTACGAGGAGGTCCTCGAGATCAAGACCATGTCTCCGACGGGTACGGATGGCCTGAGGTGTGAACTCGTCAACCCTCGGGCTGAGACGATGATCTTCATTGGAGCAGGCCTTCTGGTCCTCGTCGCCAGTGTTGCTCGCCGTGGACGGCGCCCAGCAGCTCCTGCAGCAGTTGAGACTGCGGCTGAATCAGAGGTGATTGATTTCGATCAAATCGAGGCTTCAATCAGTGAAATCGAAGATTTTGAGGACTTGGACGGATAGAATCTAGGCCCAAGTTGTCCGAGCATCGCTCCATTTCGCTTAAGTGCCCCTTCCGAGTGGTGGAGACGTCAGCCATGGCTCGGTCGAATCTCTCTCATCTCCGTTTTCGGAGTGTTTCCCTTGTCATGGTCATGCTGCTCTCTATTCTCACGCCCGGAGCATCCGCAGCTCTACCCAATCCTTCCTTCAATCCTGGTACTGACTCGGATAATGATGGTCTGAACGCCACGATTGAGAGCCGGTACTCTTCGACGAACACAGGTTATACCCTCTCTGACTCAGATCCCGACTCAGATGGCGATGGCTTGCCTGATGGATGGGAATGGTACTGGGGCTTGAATCCCTTTGACAGATCCACGCCTAATGGTACGTGGGATGACCCCGACAATGATGGCGTGACCAACTTTGAGGAGTACTCTTACGGCTGCTCTGCTGCACAAGTCCAAGCGGCTGCAGGTGTGTTCAAGAAATTCTCCTGTGGCGGTACATTGTGGGAGCTCGTTGATGATAATTCGAGCATCAGTTCTTTGCTCAGTTACATGCCTGACTACTCCAATCAGGTCGACCCTCCTGCTGGCAACGGGAATGGCAAGCTTGAGAATGGTGTTTGGTGGAATGGTACTGCGCCAACCAATGGCTTTGACGAAAGTTATGGGACCAAGGTAAGGAGAGCAGGCGGATACTATACGACTCATCTTGCAACAGATCCGGTCGGTGACATCTGTCGCAATAATTTCGATGACGATGGTGACGGCCTGACCGATCTGAATGACAATATCCCTCCCATCCATGACGGTGATGCGGCATGCAACGATGACGATGATGATGGGGATGGACTGGTCGATGAGGATGTCGATGGTTACGATAGTGATGGCGATGGGATGAATGATGGCTGGGAGATCAAGCACGGCTTGGATCCCACCAGCCCGATTGGTGATGACGGAGCTGGCGGAGATCCCGACAATGATGGCTTGATCAATAT
>CAZMJD010000169.1:0-4123 GCA_964566385.1 uncultured Candidatus Poseidoniales archaeon
ACAAGCTGCCGCTATGATTCCATCGAACGGTGCATGATTCGGAAGGCCTTGGCGTCCATCGCCTGCAATCAACGTGGTTGGAGATAAACCAAGAGAAGCTAGTACACGCCGTGCTCGGCGCACCAATTTCGCTTCTAACTCAATTGCGTGAACCTCGAAACCCATTGCAACAAGAACGGCCGTCTGATATCCTGAGCCTGCCCCAACTTCCAAAATTTTGGAGCCAGAGGGTAGATCCTCGAATTGAGAGGTCATGAGAGCAACGATGTAGGGTTGACTGATGGTCTGGCCTAAACCAATTGCAAGAGGACGATCTTCAAATGCATTGTGGGATATATAGGGTGGCACGAATGCGCGGCGATCAACGCTACGCATGGCCTTGATTGTACGAACTGCTTCAATACCACGGCGTGTTATCTGATCTGACACCATTTCGTCGAGTGTGTCGACAAAACCATCTTTGCGGCGCACTTGCTCAATCCTCCGTGAGATCGATAACCTCTGCTACCTTTGATTGACGACCAATGTCCCAATCTTCGATGGCCGTATTCGATGGTTGAACATCCTCACGCTCTACAACGTGAACATGCATCGAAGTAAGGGCTGACATTGAATCACTTTCTGAGGCTTTGATGGTTCCAGGCGATGGTGGTGGAATCATGAATACTTTCGATGAGCAGGCATTGAGCAGCATGGTGAACGGTCTCCTGCGTCTCTGGAACCAGCGATTCAGGCGCCTTTGAGGCTGACGTGCGCCTTCAGGAAGAGGTTCGCCGATGAGAAGCCACTTCGTGATGCGTATGAGCCACCTGAGGTGGAGATACCAAACAGTACGGAGGGGGAGAGATGTGAATCGTGTTCTGATGAGCCACAGAGAACGCCACGTTCTACGTGGAGGAACGAGCTGGAAACCTGATTGTATCAGTACATTAGCCATTGCGGCATCCCTTGTCAAGGCAACCAGAGGGAGAGGGATGAATGGATCTTCAACAGATAGGCCACTCAGAATAGGGTCGTTTGACCACAGACGGCAGGCTTTGTTGACAACAGAATGGGCAAGACCTGTGCCGCGTGATGAGGGGTCAACGATGACGGAATCAAGTTCAACGATACCTGGCCGCCTACCAATTTCAACCATAGCGTGGAATAATCCCTCTGCTTCTACGAAAAGGCGGGCAACGCCATCAGGAGGTTCTGATTCATCGCGTCTTGGTCGACGGACGGCATTCTCGCGTGAAAGCATTCGTTGGACCCAAGCAGCACCGCTGGAACGATCCGGCATCCACTCACACCAATTCATCGATTGATGATTCAACGATGGAAGAAGGCTGGACTTGATCGGATTCTGAAGATATTTGACTTGCTGAGGGATATGACGGTGCGACATTAGCGAAGCCCATTACAGCGCCTTCGAACACATTCGTGCTCGGTCCAAGCATTGATTCTTCAGTAGACCAAGACCACATGATTCCGTTCGCTGTGGAAACTCTCAGCCAACCTGTCTCTAAATCAAAACGGCAAGCAGAAGGCCAGTCTCCACTGACTGTCAAGCGCTCAAGTATTCGCAACTCACCAAGATCGAAGAGAATGATGTGTCCTGAACCTTGGCCAATAGCGACCATGCCAGTTGTTGGATCGATGTCCAAGCATTGTAACCAATCGCCTTCAAAATCGATTCGATGCAGCGGTTCATGGCCTTGAGGATCGATGATCGCAAGCTCACCGGATCCTAAGGCCACTAACAAACGCCCAGCGGGCGTCCAGATGATGTCGTTGATCGAGACATTGAGATCTAGGAGTTCCCGCGCAGGAACATGCATTGAATGACTCAATACGATTCGACCGTCCACATCACCTACTGCGATTGTTCCGTCTGTGGAAATGCATGCGGCTCCTATAGAATGGCGCCCATCACACAAAGGAAGAGGTTGAACGCGGTGTTCTGAAAGATCAAGGAGGACTGCTCTTCCATCACCACCGAAACTTATGGCACTCGTGTCATTCAATGGTAGAAGAGAAGATACCCAAGTTGGGTGAGCGTGCATGATTGCAAGGCATCTTCGTTCAAGTAAGGACCAATATCGAATCGTTCCATCCTCTCCCCCTGTGAGAACATGTTGGCCATCTGGAAGAGATTCGATACATGTGCCTCGGCCCTCATGTCCAGACCATTGTTCGAGTATCGAGCCAGATAGGGCTTCATGTAATCGTATTCGACCATCACTACCTAGTGTGACAAAACGCTGGTCTGCAGCTCGCATACGTTGATGCATGCGTCGGGCACGGCGGAGGAGTGAGGTGTTGTGTGTGCGTGAAGCACGGGCTCCAACGGCGTCTGAACTTGAGCACAGGCGGGTGAACGTTTGTCCACCTTCATCATGGACCTCACCTATCCACTCGCTCAACTCGATGAGGGTGCTTAGACTCGGTTGTTCTGCCATTTGTACGATAAGGATTTGTGAATCATTTGCTAGACTTTCGATGGCGTGTAAATCATCGTGTGCACGTGCTGCTAAAGAACGAATTGCACCTTTGGCTGCTTTGCTCAATGAAGTGGCGGGTCCCGAAAGAGGAGTGTCTTCGCGCTGAATCTTGACGAAGGACGACCCGCATTTAGGGCAATAGCGCCAGTCAATCTCAGTCGATGTCTGGCAGGCGTGACACTGACCCACGACGTCCTGTGTGTTCGTGACGGGTATGAGTTTTAGGGGTGAAATCCGCTGAACAGGCGGAATGAGGCGATGGTGAGAATCGCCACAAGTGAGAAGGTGGGGGGGCGGGGAGCCCGGACTGACTCAAGACTCATATCACACGATGAGAGTGGGGGATGCAATGGGGGAGAAAGAAAGGGCTCAGGCCCTCCACGCCATCATGGTGCTGTCCCTTGAAATTGGGCAGCGTGGAGGCCTTGCTGCACCAATCGTTACACAGGCTCAGAAAACCTTGGATGTGAATAACAAACACAGAGAAGAGGCTGAATCCCATATCCGCTCCGCGAGAAATGGTGGAGATTGGCAGGGCCAACGTGGAAATGTTGTCCGCCAAGCAATGAAGAGAGTCATTGACGCCATCGAATATGGTGACCTTCCACCCGGGCGGAAATCAAAGGAATATCGACGTCTTGTCGACCGCGCAAAGAAAGTGCTTGAGAAGGCAGGAGAGACATCCGATTACATGGGTGCTGATTCGGGTGCATCTTTTGGCATGGAACATTCTGAAACCGTGCCTGAGAGAAGGGTTCAGCCGGCAGCCATGATGGGAAATGACAAGTTGCTCGATTCTTTACTCGATGAGGAAGGAGGTGAAGGCGAGGATGGATCGCTTATTGCTACCTTGATGGATGAGGAGGAAGAGGAAGAAATCAAGCAGCCTGGGGCTGGACTCAGGCTAGCACCAATGGCTGGCAGTGCAGAACCCATGAGCCATATGGACGGTAGTGCAGAGGGAGATACATCTGCTCAGGCGACTCAAGTCATGGAACCAGCGACCGAACAGGCTTCACCAATGGTCGAGGAAGATGACCAAATCGATGATGATGATAGTGATGATGATGCAGCGGATCAGTTACTCGCACTCCAGAAACAAGTGGCTGAATTGACTAAAGCTATCAAACACGAAGAGGAGATGGCTAGAGACGATCTTGAAGAAGACCTCGACGAAGATGAGCTTATTGAAGAGGAATTCATCGAAGAGGACGTCCCTGAAACAAGGATGAGGAGAAGAAGATCTGCGTCAGCTGCTCCTATGGCCACGAGAGAAAGTACCGCGCGTACGGCAAGCCGTGCATCTCCTGCTCGAAGGGCGATGGCTGCCGCCCCGGTTGCTTCAACTAAATCTCGACGTGTGCAAGAAGAAGAGGAAGAGGAAGAAGTAATGGAAGGAGGAAGGAGGAGTAGCACCCTAGATACTTACCGACTCCTTCTGGAGACTGTTTGGGTCGATGATTTGCTCGACCCTGCTGAAGTTGATCTCTTGAGACGAAAGCGCATTGAGTTAGGTATCGATTTTGAAACCCATCTCAAAATGACGCGAGAGATGCTTGGTGGGCTTGATTGATGGATCATCCATTTTCACATGCTCTCACACTGGCATGGAAGTCCGGTTCATTATCCAGAGATGGTGC
>CAZMJD010000170.1:0-4121 GCA_964566385.1 uncultured Candidatus Poseidoniales archaeon
CGAGTCATCGTAGAGGATCGCGTAGAATTTATCCAGTTTCAAGTCACCACCAGGATAGGGGAACCAAGACATTGCAATGATATCACCATTGGTTGCCTGCACGATACTACCCTCTCCAAGTCCCTCGGTTCCGGGGTTCGTTGGAACGAAAGTTCGACACTGAGGGTCGGGGACCACACCTGGCTGCCACGTATCCCACACGTGCCCTCGGTCGTCAGACCAGACCGGATACTCTCCTCCTATGTTGAGAATGCTACCTTTGACCGAGGTTGCTAGGTAGTGCTCGCAGCAGTTACCACCGAAGTTCCGGTCAAAGACAGCCCAGGTGGTCTCTCCACTTGCATTTAGACCAATATCAACTGTAGTGAACATCCGCATATCGTCGTGAGGGGTTTGATCGATTCTCACATAATCCATCCAGATCGGGTCACGTGCCACTTCTGAAACGAAAGATTGTCCTTGGCCCAAGCAACCACCCAGGGATGCGCTGAGCAACAGTAGAATCACAGCAAGCACAGAGAAAGGCCCTCTCACTCGCATCTTCTGATGTCTGGGGGTGGCCTCTCATGAGTGTTGGCTCATGACGTCATGTCAACAGCCACTTCAAGGGGCAGTGGCGGTGTGAGGACACCAGTCCAAGTAGGATCAGGTGCCCGTAGACGATAAATCGTGTTCGATACAGCCCAGAGAACGCCTCCTCCAAGGACCCCGAGGACACTCTGCCAAAATGAGAAAGGGCCCCAAAAATAAGCAAGAATAGAGATGAAAGCCCCCCACCTTCCTACAAGAGCACCAGCTGCAAAGGTGCGACTATGGAACATCTTGCGCTGAATCGATGCGATGCCCCGTAGCCAGTGCGCTGACCAACCCCTGCGACCTGGCATTCCATCAAGGGCAAGCCATCGATCAAGGAGAGCAAGTTCATACAACCAGATTGCGAGTCCACCCTTATGGGCATCAAAACAGGACCTTGAGCTCCAAGCCAAAGGAGCGGTGCTTCGCCATCCTGTGAGGAATCGAGATTTTGCCGCTACTCTCTGTTCATTGCTCAAGTCAAAGAGTTCGAGTTGGGCCTCAAGGTCGAGGAGCATCGAAGCAAGGGAGGCTAATGCAGGACGGCGAACATCACCAAAGGCACCGTAAGCCGGATGATGAAGTGCAGGACGTACCACGCTTGGGCCATCTAACGTCCATGCCATTGAATCAAGGGTGATTGGGCCAAGGTCAACTGTCGTGTGAGTATGTAGTGCATGAGGCGCTCGCCACAACGTTTTGGATGCGGTCCATTCCTCAAGGGACTTGAGCCGGGCATTCCATAACCGCTCAATTGGACGTTCGCGTTTGATCATGGAGATTGCAGCGTGAACCTGGCCTAGTCTCTCGCCGGCCCGCTCAATCGCATCCAATCGCTCATCCACATCAGTCAACCCTTCTAGGTGTGTTCGCAATGAAGATGAATGGGAGCGCTCCCAACGCAAACCGATTGTACCTTCAGAGCACGCTATACGTGCATCAGGGAGTTCGACATGTTCTGGCTGAGAAGCGAGCAGAAGCGGGAAATCGTCCTTGACAGGATAAAGTGTCCAGGCCTCATTGCTATGCACGGAAACCGGACACCATGTCTCTGCCCCCTCTACCCGTTGACGAAGGACTTCTTCCCAGCCATTCCATGCACCGTGCTTCTTGACATCCATCTCCCCATCCACATCGTCACTCAATGTGACAACCATTCTTTTTCCACGATTCTCAACCGGCTGTAGTGCGACCCCATCTGTCAAGAGAAGCCACCCGTCCATGATGCGACCTCAGTGCAAGGGGGTTTGAACGTGCCTAACTATGCCCATGGCATCCAGTTGGCACCAGGCCCTGGGCGATACCAATGCCGGTTGCTGCCAGGAGGATATTCAAGCCATTCATGACCATCATCTCCAGTTCGACCTCTGACGTGAGGAGGTGGAGCTTCAAAACCAAAACCAGAGGCATCACCACCTGAGAAGTCGTTCATCCACTCTTCGCCTCCACTTCCACCAGATCCTTTGCGGGATAGCAGCACTCCAAGCAGGGCTAGGAATGCCATTACGCCTCCTGTGATGTAGAAGATGGTGAAATTACTCGAAGAAGTGTCGCTACTCGCTGCGGCAAGAGTACCAGTGGTGTTCGAAGCATCATCGTTAGAAGCATTGTCAAGAACATTCTCAGATTCCGAAGTTGTGTTCTCAGACACATTCCCGACATCCGTGCTGACATTTACTTGATCAGAGGGAGAAGTCTCCGTCTGTTGATCGGTTGTGTCACCAGTATCTCCTGGAGTTTGACGGCAATTCACATCTCCATATGGACAATCATCCACGTAGTCGTTCAAACCGTCATTGTCGTCGTCATCGTCTTCTTCATCATCATGACAACCATCACGATCCCTATCGCTTGCAGGTGTCGAATACCATTCGATTCTGCTGTATGGGCATAAGTCTGAATTCTTGGATGATACTTCACAATCCTGATTCTGGTCGACATCTTGTCCATCACAGATTCCATCTGCATCATCGTCAACATCTTCGTCATCATCCCTACAGCCGTCACCATCACGATCTTTGACCCGACCTGAGACCCAGTCCTTACGTCCAGTTGGACAGAAATCATCGAAATCCATGATGCGATCGTTGTCGTCGTCATCGTCCTCAGTATCGTCGTGACATCCGTCGCTATCCCAGTCATTCGTGACCTTGGATTTGAATCCCGTAGCACCTAGTGGGCACTGGTCCACTGCATTGGGAACATTGTCATCATCATTGTCATCATCCTCCTCATTATTCCTGCACCCATCACCATCATGGTCAGTCTCCCAAGTTGACTGCCATCCACGGAGACCATTCATGCAGTAGTCATCGGTGTTCGGAACGCCATCTCCATCATTGTCAGTATCTTCCCCATCACCTTCATCATCGCCATCGAGGCAACCATCTCCGTCATGGTCGTTCAAAGGCGTGGAGAGAACTCCGACCTGGCCCATCGGACATGAATCACGGGCATCAATGTCCGGCCAATCAATAACCCCATCATTATCACGGTCGGGATCTTCCACTGTGCGGTCCTCACAACCATCGGAATCGTGGTCAGTGATAGCCCCCCTCACTGGATCGTTGTTCGCCCCCCATTCGATGTTACCATACTTACAGGCATCAATGAGATCGAAGACACCGTCATTGTCTCCGTCTTTCTCCTCGAAACTAGCATCATGACAACCATCTCGATCATGATCGTTCTCAGGAGTGGAATTCCAGTCTGTCTTCCACTGGCTGTAACCTGGTTGCACCATAGGATCTCGTGGGTCATCAGCTAGAGCATCTGGATCGCAGCTATCATCGCGGTCGGTGATGCCATCGTTGTCATCATCATTATCTTCATTGAGATCATAACATCCATCTCCATCGAAGTCTGTCGATGCCACGGAAGGGCCCCAGCCTACATCACCTCTAGGGCAATCATCAAGATCGTCGATAGTTCCATCGTTATCATCATCATCATCACAAGCATTACCGTTAGCATCCTGATCGTGATTCTCCTGAACATAATTCGGTATCAGCCTACAATTATCAAGTCGGTCAGCGATACCATCGCCGTCCTCATCTGGATCAAACTTTGAGATCCAGCCATCCCAATTTCCACGGTGTGTGGTTGTCTGTCCATAGAGATTCATCGAACCATCAACGACTCCTGTCCGATATACAGTCCCGTTGTCGTCGATATCAATCGAATAAGTGTAATATTGTCGATTTCCATCATCACGCGTATCAGAGTCATAATCATACAACCTCGAACCATCATATGAAACGGTCTCAGCGCGGTGACTACCGTAGACGACGTGGACATTGCCGTCGGGATCGACGGCCATCCCTGCCTCTCGCTGATCTGGGTCATGACAGCAATCTGACAACCGCTTATACCATTCCTCAGTTCCAGAAGCATTCCATTTTGCTACAAATGTACCAGAGCCTGAGGGCACCGAAGATTGACCAAACGTGTATGAATTGCCACCCGATTTATAGCCGCGGACAATAGGATTCTGGTACTGGTCAAGGACAACCTCTCGGATGTAGTCTTGATCGTTCTGCCCGATGGAT
>CAZMJD010000171.1:0-4118 GCA_964566385.1 uncultured Candidatus Poseidoniales archaeon
TAGGTCATTATTTGCCCGATCAACCGCAATGTCCGGGTGACCCTTGTGGCCAATGATAGGTGTGATGAGAGTCTCTTTGATCATGACCTCAGCTCTCTGTCGAACAAATTCAGGTCTGAGCATATGATAGTAGATCTGAGGGTGTTGGAAGAACTTGTCAAGAACATCATATTGATCCTCCCACACGATGTGGATATTGTCTTGTGAGTCAACATCAATAGCCGGCCAATCACGACTCTGAGGGCGTTGAGAGATCACAGTGTCATCTATGAGCGTGAGCTCTTGATCTACGGATGGGCCTCCATTCTGGGCGGCTAAACTCGGATCTATCGCAGTGTACCGGATCGCATGCTGGCCGGAACGATCCGCCCAAACAACATGAACGCGATCCTCACTATCTACAACCACATCCGGGTGAATGGCGGCATGAGATCCAAAGTTAGAGAGTTGAGTCGCATCGATCAGTAAATCACCTCGAGAATCACGCATCGCATAGTAGATATGCTGACCATTGCGAACGAAAACGAAATGCAGATTCCCTTCCGAATCTGCCATCATGGCTAGATTCCGATCGTTGACCACACCGCCATCCACAATACGAATCGGATCAGTGATGACAATGAGTGATTGACCACCACTGTCTGCATTGGCAGGAACTGCGGCGGCGAACATCGAGCAGAGGAAGAGGAAGAGAATTCCGAGCGGCTTGAAAGGACGGTGACCGTGCATGTGATAGATATCCGCATGCACCGATACTTAATGTCGACCCCTTCACGCCGCGGAATTCAAACCCTGCGGCCACGTTGCAGAATGATGGCTCTCGTCGCATTGATGACGTTGTCCTCAACATGTGTAGCAGCGGCACCGGTCATCGAAATTTTCAGCGATGGGAACTGTGAAGGATGTGATATTTACACAAGTCGTCTTCGCCACCAGATGGGTGCTGGCGAAGTAGAAATCATTCATTGGATTCAACCAGATACCAACCACTCACTTGGCCGCGTAGCCCATGATGCTCGACTTTTCGCCCATGGACATGGTTCACTGAGTACAAATACCATCGTTATCCAAGGGGTCGCATTCTCCGCCGATGATCCAAATCTGGCTGCTGAGTCCACGATAGATGCCATTGCCACGGGCCCTAGGCGGGCTGATCTTGAGACCTCAATCAACTTGGGAGAAGACGAGTTGAGAATCAGAACCGACATCATTGTCTTAGATGAACTCCCTCTAGGTACCACGCTGATCACAGTGATAGTAGAAACCTATACGCCAACTCCAACAACACTGAATCAGGATCACATCATTTTCCTTGGACGCACCTATGCATTCACCCACCGATTTGACAAGGACCCCCTCACGATCAGCACTGTTCACACGAATGTCTCCTTTGAGGATCTTGAGAAGGATGAAGTCGATGTAAACGATTTAGCCCGCTATCGCGTCATTCATTTTCTCGTCGACGAGTTCACAGGAGACACATTAGCTTCTGCGAGTGCCCCACTTGGAAATAGTAGGCATCTCATGTGGTTGAGTGTCGCCCCCGTTGGTGCCCTCTTGTCCATCCCCATCGTAGCAATCGGTTTCTCTGCACGAGGTGACCGACGACGTGAACTTGGAATGCCACGTCTTGAATTGATAACGAATCAAGAGGGTTTTCACCTCGATCTTATTGCAGGCAATGTTGCTGGAGAAATTCAAATGATTCAACCTAAAGGTCCACGATCACGGGCCCTCACCCATTTTGCACCGAGGGAAACGCATCGTGTCCGTACATGGAGTCGGCGGTCACCACCACCACCTGACTTGCGCGTGACTGTTGAAGTGGAGGGATTAGGGATTTGGGATCTCACTCTTCCAGAAGGCGATCGGCAGGTGGAGGATCTACCGCCTCCATCCCTTCAATGATACCATCCCACCGTCCAATGTGTTCTACCATTCTAGTCTCTGGTGTAAGCAAGCGTACCATTGCATCTCGCACCACTTCAGAGGCGGGAGCATCAGATGAAACAAGATATCTCATGCATCTGCGTTGTAATCGTCCACCTGTGCGGTCCCAGTCCATGAACACCTCTAAGTGCTCAAGTTCAGGATTTGACAAAAGGAGGATATCTAGGCGTTCGTTGATTGAATGGCCTTGGTTGAGAACACAGATCGCATCTACATTGAAGCCGAGTTCATTCAAACGATTGCGATCACGCCTGCCTTCAACAAGAATAAGGGTTTGACCAAGGTTCGTCTCACGGATTTCACGACGCAGTCGTCCTAGGACTCGACCTGCCTCTAGATGTCGTTGTTCAGATGACCTATCTCCCCTCATCTCTCATCCACCTCTTGAAATTCAATCACATCTAGACCAATGATCTCAATTCTTTTCTTGCGGGTGGTCGCCCCTTGAACGATTCGAATCTGATTTTTGGGGATTTCAAGATTTGAAGAAAGAAGAGCAATCAATGAACGATTTGCCTTTCCAGAGTAGGGCGGAGTGCGTACTGAGACCACCAACCGTTCGGTCCAGGGATCAATACCATGGATCTTGTCCTCGGTAGAATTTGGCCGAACCCAGACCTCCACGTGGATCATGGACCACTCTCACAACAGTGCAGCATAAACATGGTCTGTAATTTTTCAATCCCAGTTACCCAATCTTAATACGCCTACGTATAGGCGACGTGATAGGGGGTCAGGAGAGTGACTGAACCAGTGTTCAGCCCCCATTTCGAGAATCTCTGGGATTCGTTCACGATTGCGGCAATCATAGTTGCCGCAATCGTTTTTGCAATAATGGCGTGGCTGATCATCAGTTTCCGAGCCAAAGCTGATTACGATGTCAAACGTGATTCGCCATTCATACCCGGCGTCTTTCCAGCAGAACGTGATAACTTTCGGCTCGAGGTTACGTGGTTCATCATCCCCTTGGCAGTTGTCGTCTGGCTGACCGTGATCACACTTGGACCACTGAATGAGGTATGGCCCAGCGAGCGTATGATTGAAGAGAAACTCAACGAAGGTGAATCGATCCAATATGTCTCAGTTGTTGCCGAAAAATGGCAGTGGTGGTACCTCCCCTCACAGGATGCTACGGTCCTTGGGGATGGTTCTGACCCCACAACAGATGCAATCGTCTCAGAAGAGGAAATGCGCGGAGAAGATGGTATCACCAAAAGATATGATTCCGAAATCACATTGCAATGTAACCAACATGTGATGTTCTATCTCTATTCATATGATGTCCTGCACGCCTTCTACATACCGGAAGCAGGAGTGAAGGAGGACGTCGTCCCTGGGCTTCAGACCACTCTTTACATGAAGACACCTTCGACACTCGAAGGAACACAACTCAACGAATTCTGGCCAGATGAAATAGACCCCGAGAAGGAAGGCCTCCCTAGATTCATAGTAGAAAACGGCAATGGAACCTACCATCTTCAGCTCAAATGTGCTGAGTATTGTGGAGACGGACATTCTGTGATGGTGGGTACTGTCAAAGTGACTGGATACAATGCTGCGGGAATCTGCGGGGGTGCCTGAATGAGATCTCGGCGATTCCTCATTGCTTCCCTCATCCTCATTGCTGGTCTGGCCTTCGTCCCACAATTCACAGCATATCCATCTGGGTTCGCAGACAATGCAGTTGCAGATGCGGGCTGTTATTGCCACGACATAGCCCCCAATGGCGATGATGGGTCGATTACGCCTTCCATCGAAGGCATCCCTGAAGCCTATGAGGCAGGCGTTACCTACTTACTCAATATCTCTATGTCAGGTGAGCACGCACTTGTCGAAAATCCCGACAATCAAGGCGGTTTTCTGCTACGTGTCTCAAGTGGAATACTGGAACCAATTGACAATACAACTGGACGCAGCTATGGAGCCGATGCAAGCGAATACAGCGGCACTGATTTGATCACGCATTCAGAGGTGGGGAATGATCAGCGATCTTGGAGTGTGAATTGGACCGCACCCGATGCAGCCGGAGAGAATATTGAATTCACGATATGGGTCAACGCAGTCAACGGAGCAGATGGAAACAGTGGTGACAAATACGGTGGGGCAAGTGTATACATCGGCGCTCCAACTGCCTCGCCTCTTGTAGTGTTGCTCACTGCTGTTCTTCT
>CAZMJD010000172.1:0-4064 GCA_964566385.1 uncultured Candidatus Poseidoniales archaeon
CACACTCTTGTTCTGTGGACTCATGCTCCGCTACGGTTTCAGTGCCAGTTACAAAGGACGTTCCAACCTTCTCAGACTTCGTATCAAGACCCTGAAGCGAGGTGATCAATGATGTCAAATGACGACCACGTACGCAGGCTCCTTGAGCAGGTTGCATCGGGCGATGTCAGCGTAGAGGATGCACGTTCCGCCCTTGAAGGTACAGAATTGGATGAAGAAACCTATCTGGCTGCCGTTGAGCACGGAGTTTTCAATCAAGCAGAACCAGGCACGGTAGTCAAGGCAGCCTTGGCTCCTTCAGGAGCCAGTGGGCTTGTCATCCTGACGTTAGTGTGGGGAATATTCTGGGTCGTCCTTTGGACCGGCGGAGCTACTTATGGCACATTCAAGGGATGGGATCAGCAATATGTGGCGTACCAATTCGCCATGACCCTAGTGACATTAATCATCATGGGAATCGTCTACATGAGATTCGTCATGCCCGACCTCGTCATCGTCAAACACCGTCGGAACAAGTACGTTTCACCAAAGGATCCAGAATCCTGGCAGGAATACAAGATATGAGGTGAGTGATTGGCAGAAGAATATCGCTCAGCACCCAATGCGGACGTGAGAGGACATCCTAGCGATGATGAAGGGAGAGTCCACGTTGACCGACGACAGTTCATGCGCTATGGCATGACTGCCTCCACAGCCGTCTTCGCAGCCAGCTTAGGTGCAGTAGGATATGCCACAATCCTCATGCCTGGCGGAGGGGGAGGAGCAGGAGACCTCGCAGTGAAGTACTGGGTGCCAAAGGGACAAGAAGATTCAGCATGGTACGCTGCAAGTCATAATCAAGTCATGAAAGTCAGCGAACTCAAAGCCGAGGCTAGCAATACCACAACTAAGATGGCAGGTGCTGCAGGGGTGTGGAATGGATTGCCCGTCATTGTAGTCCACATTCCTGATTCGCTTAATGCTGGAACACCTATTGGAGATAACAAACCTCGTACCCAACTCATGGAAGGCGTTGACGCTACGGGAAAGGTCGTCGGCCACGCTGCTGATCACGAAGATGACCCGGCAATACCGCATGATGATATCGCAGTCATTTTCGGCCGCTGCCCACATCTGTGCTGCATCCCAGGTTGGCAGTTGGTGAGTAACAATTTCACAGCTGACAATTGGACTGCAGGAGGCACAGATTCAGGAGGGTCCAAGTTATTCTGCATATGCCACTCGAGCCGCTTCGACCCAACTGCTGTGGAAGTGAACAAAACTTCGAAGGGAATCCAATACCTCGGCATTAGGAAAGCAGGAGGGCCAGCACCTGTAGGCCCGGCACTGATTCCATTTGACATAGAAGGAGACACCATCGTCGGCCGGACCGATTACTTGGAATGGTACACATACTGCGATTGAAAGAGGGGCGAAATCATGGAATTCTTGTTCGTCATACTTTGGCTCTTCATTTCCCTTGTAGTAGTCGTTGTAGCACTCACACTTCGCAAGGAGAGGGAGGAGATGCCACGGCGTGACATCCTTCGAGCTGTTGAAGCGTCATCGAAGATGGGGTTACCTGAGCGTACGTTCCTGTGGGTATTCTCATGGTTGGACACGCGTTTCCGAATCCAAGATTACTGGGCGATGAGTAGGAACACATACCACAGCATGCATCGGCAGATGCCGATGACACATGCTGAGAAGTACAAGCTCCGTATCATTTGGTACTGGTATCCACTCTACTGCCTCGGTGGCATCTCCTTCTTGGCATTCATCATCCTCGTCGTCACCGGTACAGTTCTCGGCATCTACTACGTGCCTGGAGGAGAAGGGGACCCAAGTCCTGCATATCAGTCGATGCAGTTCATCATGACCGAACTGCCATTCGGTTACATTTTGCGCTCCCTGCATCACTGGGCGACGCACTTCATGGTTGCATCTGTCTTTCTCCACATGTGTCGAGTATACTTCACTGGTGCATATCGCAACCCCAGGGAGCTCAACTGGATCATTGGAGTGGTCCTCATGGCCCTCACAATCCTCTTCGGGTATAGCGGGTACATCCTGCCGTGGGATGCCTTGGCCTTTGGTGCTGCGACGATAGGTATCAACATGGCAAAATCAACGCCATTGATAGGACCACAAGCGGCCACACTGTTGTTCGGAGGCACCTCATTGTCAGGGGCAACTGTGACTAGACTCTACTTCATTCACGTGTTCATACTCCCCGTCATCGTTACTGGATTGATTCTCGTACACCTATTCATCGTCTGGGTTCAGGGCATCGCGGAGCCACATTGAAGGGGAGTGAACAATGGGATTGATTGAGAACTTCGGCCGTGTCGCAGACACTTACATTCGAGAGAAGGAACGTCTGACTTCAGCTGATGTCGAGAGAGTTCGAGAGCAGACAGGACATCCGTTCTGGCCCTCTGAAGTACTACGTGACACGATTATTTTCCTAGCGATGCTTGCCGTTCTGTGTTTCTATAGCTGGATTATCCCACCTCCTCTGCACAACTCAGCAGATCCTTTCGCCCAGGCGGGTTTCGTGTTCCCTGATTGGTATGTGCTGTTCTCCTATGGCTACTTGCGTTGGGCAGAATACCTCCCCCAGTTCGACGTACCTTTGGGCCCGATTGGGGAATTCTTTGGCCAACCAGTGTTCCCATGGAACGCTGCATGGTGGGGTAGTATGCTCACAGGAATTCCTGTCGGCATCCTGATCCTCCCACCCCTACTTGGTGGCCGGGCACAACGAGGTGTCGAGAATCCTTGGGCTGCGACATTGGGAATGGTGTATCTAGCGCATATCTGGTTCATCTCGGTCTTCTCGATCAATATCTTCCTCGACCTATACAACAAGAATCGTTCTGATTTTTGCCAACTTGACGCGCATAAGGGTCTGGCCTGTGGAACTCGACCACCATGGCTAGTCGAAGTGTTCAACGTCATACCGTGGGTCCTGACCGTCATACTGATATGGATCGTCATCTATTTCCTAGCTCGATGGTTCATGTTACAGACCATCGGTTCACGGACAACCCCAGCAGTTAGCCGAAGGATATCTGGAGCTGGACTTGCCATAGCTATCATCATTGGAATGCTGACATTCCCTGCCTACAACAACGGCTTCTGGGATTACGGTGGCCTTGGGGCAATGGATGACATAGAGACATTAGAAGGAGATCGCTCTCAGCCGATGGATACAATTGTTGAGGAGACGACTGCTTATGCTGCTGAAGGGGACTTAATCCACGCAGCAGACTGGCTTTCATGGTCGGCATTCCAACCAACAAATAGGTACATTCTGGACTATGCCCAGGTCAACGGAGCTCAATCCAGTTCAGAAGAGAGGAACGCCGCTGCTGAGACAGCTACATTGCAAGGCATATCTGCCACATACAGCATCCTACCTACTGGCAACCAGATCGCTGTCCAGAGTGGGACGCTTGATTCAGTGGGGCAGGACATTGACATTTCTACAATCGACCCAGGTAAATACGAAATGACGATCACGATATTGGATCCCTCAAGTGGCCTTGCTCAACAAACGGTCATCCAACCTCTCACCATCGAACCCAGCATTCCAACTCCAACGATCAGCGTGACTCCTGAACGGGCGATGGACGGAGCAGAGAAGCATCTTGGATCCTCAGGGGAGTTGAACATCACGTGGGAGATTACAGACCTCCCACTTGGAATCGAACATTCGGTCGATTGGAGATTGCTTGATACTGAGGGTAACATCGCTCAAACCTTACTTGATGACAGAGTGCTCCTTGGCCAGAGTAGCTTTAATGTCGTCACAACCGATACAGGCCTCACCCAGGGCGTTCTGACGATCTCGTCGGTCCCATCCAGTGCCACCACCTTCAGTGCCGACCTCATCCTCGATGGAACCGTCATCAACTCAGACACCGCACCCATCTGGATAGAGGCGCCTCCTGACCCTATAGCAGTACTTTGGACAACTCAGAACAATAATACAGGGGCTATCGAACTGATGGTCGATATTCGTCATCAATCTGACTTCAGTTCCACACCACAGGTGATTCTCACACATCTGGGTCCTTCAG
>CAZMJD010000173.1:0-4061 GCA_964566385.1 uncultured Candidatus Poseidoniales archaeon
TACCGGTGGCCTCGACGAGGAGGTGTCCTCCGACATCCTCGAGTGCTTGTTCATCTCCTCCTCCAACGTCTTCAGGTCCTCCGAAATCGTCATCGGTCTCGATACCGGTGGCCTCGACGAGGAGGTGTCCTCCGACATCCTCGAGTGCTTGTTCATCTCCTCCTCCAACGTCTTCAGGTCCTCCGAAATCGTCATCGGTCTCGATACCGGTGGCCTCGACGAGGAGGTGTCCTCCGACATCCTCGAGTGCTTGTTCATCATCTCCTGGATCTTCGAGATCATCTTCGGGCTCAGATTGCACGAATTGCTCTTCCAGATCCTCCACCTCTCCGCGTGTTCTGGAGCGCATCGATGACATCAACCGCTCAGCGTCGGACATCGGCTCATCGGACACCTCTTCGAAACCATCGTCATCAGATGACTCCTCCTTTCCATCAGCAGATTGGTCGTCATCATCGATGGTCTCATCGTCGTCGCCCATCGAACTGAATGGATCTTCGGGCAACTCGACATCCTCCTCGTCCTCGGCATCGTTATCCTCTTCGAGGGCATCCAGAAGGTCGCTGGATGGACCAGAAGTGTTGTCCACTGAATGCTGGACTGCTTCCAATCGCTTGCGATGCTGATCGATCTTCGAGACAGCATCTCCGTAATCATCCGGGCTGAAATATCCGACAGGGTCACCGGCGTCATCGACGATGATCACTGCTTCAGGCATCCGCTCACGCATGATCGAAATCGCTTCGCTGAGCATCATCGTAGCGGGCAGGTAGATCAGATCCTCACGGCCAATGTCGATTGCCTTGATCGAACCTGGCTTACCTCCACTGGCGACGATTCCAATCAGATCAGCAGCATTCAACGCCGAGACGATACGTCCTTCTTTGCGGTCGCGGACAAGGATTGCGGCCTTGTGGTCCTGGAGCAGGATTTCAGCGACCTGCTTCATTGATGTCTTTGCCTCGACGATGAAATATTCGTCGGAGATGTTCATGTCCGCGACGCGAGGTTCTCCAGACATGCACAGTCCACCTCCCCCTTCCCTTTGGAAGTTTGGCAATCAAGACCCTAGACCATCATTCCAGATTTCCTTGGCTAAGCAGGATACGTAGGCGCTCAAGTCCTTCCTCGGGTCCTCGTAGGAGAACAACGTCATTCGCTTTGAGATGCGTGCCCTGATCGATCTCATAGATCCATGTCCCCTTCCTGCGGATGGCAAGCACCCACAATCCAGTGATTGAGGCAAGGCGCATCGCACCGATGGCTTCAGCGAGGTGTTCTTGCTTGATACCGACCCATTCAATTCCATCATCTCCTGGATCTTTGATAGCGAGATGGACGCGCAGGACCGCCGAATCCGAATCTCTGACCGATGCAGCCAGGATGGGATGGGGTTCGATGTCGCGCAGGGTCGCATCTGCGATCGATCGAGCTGCCGCTGCAATGGCTTCCACTGCAGACCCTAATCGCATCAGTCCGAGCGCTCGATCGGGTGAGACCACTTCGATATCCGAGTCCGGAGATGCAGCTGCAGCTACTCCTTCCACGGCGCGCCGTTGCAGTTCGTACAGGCTGTCGTCCATCTCTTCATTGAGATAGTAGACCTCGGTGGCCACCCCTTCTGAATCGAAGAGCAGGGAGGAGTAGGCCAGATCGACCATCAACTCGCTCATTTCCTTCATGGCTAGGAAGAGGTTCACCGAACTTCCTGGCTTGGGCGTAGACTTTGATGCCTCATCGTTGCTGTCGGTAGCTTCCTTCTCAGCATCGCCGCCGATGTACTCGCGCAGACGCGTGAAACCGTCTTCTGTACCACGGCACATCAGGAGGTCCCCGATTCGCATGCGGGTCGATCCGTTCATTCTGAACTGCCAACGATCACGCCGACGCAGTGCGACAACGCGCACACCCGTAGACGATTCAAGCAAGAGATCCTTCATTGTCGCCATGCCCCATCGCTCGCCTTCCTCAACTGGAATGGTACGCATCAGTTCGTCAGCACGGTTCAACATGAACGGCAGTTCCAATCGTTCAGCGATGTCGCTGTCGAGCAGCTGCGTGATCTCATCGGCAGCCTCGGCGAGGTCCTCTGCTGCATTGGCTACTTGAAGCAGGCCTGCTAGCTGCTCAGCACTGCGCCGATCACGTGCGGCGAGCATGACGGCGATTCGTATCTCATACAGTAGTCTGTCCGAGCGCAGTGACATCGCTTGGACCTCATCAGCAATCTCGCGGGAATCAAAGGCCAGTGCGGCCCACGCGAGGTCCAGTGTCTGTTCTGAGATGTCCTTCATCTCTGTCAGAAGTTCACGCACAGAGCGCGGTCGCTCGCTCAATTCGGTCGTGGCGCCGGTGGCCAAGGGTTCTGCCCTGACCTCAGGCCGTCGGAATAGATCCCACAAACTCATGTCGTGCACCCCTCGATTGCCTTGTGTCCATTCAACTCTTCGTTAACATCTTCATTTCGTTTCATTCGATCACATCCACCACATCACCGCGATGAGGAAACAGAGAATGCCGAGCATATCGGCACAAGCGGTCACGTAGGGCTGGACATCGTTGTCGGGATCCCGACCACGTGACCAGGCACGACGAGCCAATGGGTCGGCGACTCTCAATGAGGTCCCGACCTGGATGATGATGATGGCTAGCAGCCCGATGCTCAGTCGCAGTCCATCGACATCACCGAGCAGTCCGATAGTGTTCATGATCAGACCCATGGGAAGCAGGATGAGGATGTCGAGCAGCAGAAGCGTGCGTCGAACTCCAATCTGTTGATCACTGCCCTCATGCAGGGCTGAGCATAGACGGCTTCCATGGATTCCTGCAGCGTTTCCACCAAGACCATTGATCAGAGGAACCAGAGCGACCATCATTCCGGCAACCTCGATAGATCTCTCGAGCAGGAGCCCCGCACATGTCGCCATCACCATGGCAGTCAGAATTGGAGGCCAGCCTTCGATCCGCGCTCTGGCGGTCGACGGTACGATTCCTGCGACCTTGATCAGTGGGATGAGTGCTGCAAAGCCAAGGATGACGATGACGATGAGTGTGCTCGTGGAAAGTTGTGAGAATCCAGAGGCCACGAGCATCAGGATGATCAGTGAGACGATGTCACCGAAGGCAGCGACGAGCGGTCCACCTATGTGATCTGGATTCAGGCCGAATCGTCCAGAGACGACGACGATGATGTTGGTTACAATGGAGAGTACCGCACCTCCAATTGCAGCCGTGATGACGCCAGTTGCCAACAGATGGGCTGCTGAGCGTGAACTGACCTCGCCTCCGGTCACCATCCATGCAGCGAGTGCCAGCAGCGAAGCAAGGCCGCCGACGACAGCTGATTGCAACTCGACAAGAGCGAGATTTCCCAACCATAGGCGCACTGCTGAGCGCTGGTCTCCCAATTGGCCCAGGTGCCAAGCTGTCGAGAGACGTGAGGCAAGTGTCAACTCGATGTTGCCTTTGAGCCCGAGCATCACGGGAACGAGAATCAGCAGAGCAGGATCCTGTTCGAAGATATGCCACTCGGTCGCTATGGTCAGCAACCATCCTGCTATGGCCAAGCCTATCGCACAGATCAGAAGAACGGGCCCAGCCTCACTTGCTAGGCGAAGACGCAGTCCCATGGTAAGGGGCCGGCTTGGTCCGGACATGGCTGTTCACCACGTCTCGCTCAGAGCTCCACGGATAGAACGTTCCCCTCTGCACATATCGGTCCGATCAGAACGGTGTACGAATATCAACGACAATGTCTGAGGTTGGATGAGCTTGACAGGAGAGAATCGCCTCATCAGGTAGGTCATCGTCGTCGAGGCCAGGCAATATTTCGTCTATCGGGGCAATCTCTCCTTCGAGCAGGGACATCATACAGGTTCCACAGGTTCCTGAGGTACAGGACCGGGGGATGCGGATGCTTGCTTCATCGAGTGCTTCAAGGATGGTCTGTTCTGCAGTGATTGGATAGACGCCAAGGCTCTGGGCCCCACGCCGAGCGGTCAAGGTCCATCTTTCCACATCATGTCTTCATGCGGACCAGATGTTGAGGTTTACCGCGGCTC
>CAZMJD010000174.1:0-4031 GCA_964566385.1 uncultured Candidatus Poseidoniales archaeon
TGCCCAGTATTGTTTGAAGTAGCATTTCCGTCCTCGGGATCTACACTCGTTGGTATGCAACCAGTTGCATTCACTTGTGCGATATCTGTTGACGGTGTCGCTGGGCACTCATCCTCGTCATCCCAGAAGCCATCTCCATCTGTGTCTAGCCGAATACAGCCGTCGAGTGACGCCTCATTGGCAGGAACCTCTGGGCAGTGGTCCGAGTTGTTCGCATCAGCTCGGTAGATGCCTGCTGGCCGATCACCGCTGACATTCATTCCGAATAATTCGTAGTTATCTCCGAAGCCATCTCCATCAATGTCGGACCATTGAGTCGAATCATTCTCGAATGCATCTGCAGCACCATCTGGTGAGGCGAGAAATATGTTGTCGGGGTCTGAGTATCCGTCACCATCTGTATCTGGACAACCACGCCGATCGACAGTCGAATAACCAGCAAGCGTTGGACAGTCATCTTCACTCGCATCGTCGAATCCATCTCCGTCAATGTCGCCCCCACGGGTTGGGTCGCATGGGAATGCATCTTCTCCCGGCTCTGCGCAACTGCAGGCTCCGATGAGGCAGGTGCATTCCTCACCACAGTTCAGTGGATCGGGGAGTCCATCGCCATCGCTGTCGGGACATCCCATATGCCCTCCCGTTGAATTGCCCCATAGGAGTGGGCAGATGTCTGAAAGGTTGGTTACGGATAACAGAACTCCTAAGTTGGTTCGATTGCTGTCACAACTCTGGCCATTTCGTTCAGAGTACAACATCTCATCGTCGTAGTTATCTCCGAATCCATCCCCGTCGCAGTCCCACCACTGACTTGCCTCGTCTGTGAAATTGTCAGCACCTGATTCCCATGTCCAATTGGCATCTGGATCGGAGTATCCGTCGCCGTCAGAATCAGGGCACCCTATTCTGTCGGCTGTACTCTGACCAGATGCGTAGGGGCACATGTCAAGGCGGACATGAGTTATTGTGCCAGGGTCCTCGCCATCGATCCAATCATCAGCCCATCCATCGCTGTCGGAATCATTGGCTGCATGCCTAAGGCGAGGAAAATGATCAACAAATTGTGCATCTTCCAGCCACATGCCCAGTGGTTGAGGGGAATAGCTGGGGGAGGCACAAGTGAGTCCTGATCTACTGCTATTCAGATCTCCATTGGCCCAATTATCTCCATACCCGTCTCCGTCGCAATCCCACCATTGCGTGGGCTCGTTAGGGAAGGCATCACCGAGTCCATCTGGGTGCGCGAACCAGGATCCATCTGAGTCAGAATATCCATCGCGGTCGCTATCCGTGCACCCTAACCTGTCGATCGATGAGATTCGGGCAGCGAGCACATCATCTTCTGGTGTGTCGATACACACGTCGGGTTGATTCCCTGCGGGATTGTCCCCATATTGATCGCCGTCTTGGTCGCTCCATTGACTAGGATCGTCTGGAAAAGAATCGTGGATGGTCCCTTCAGCATCTTGATTCGCATAACCATCACCATCAGAATCAGGGCAACCAGCTCCTACTCCCTCAGTGGCATTCCCTGCAAGGTACCGGCATCCATCGACAGCATCGTTGAATCCATCGGCATCAGAGTCTAACTGTACGAGGGCGCAGCCGTTGGAGTTGGGAGGCGTGGATTCCTTGGTGCCGCTGCACTGGTCCTTCCCATCCCATACTCCATCTCCATCATCGTCGGGTAAGAGTGATTGGAATTCATTGGGGAGGCGGTCATGTGCCGGAATCCTCAGGTCGTCGTGCATCCCTATGACGGCAGTATGCGCAGCATCGATGAGGTTCTGGGTATTGTTATCAAGAGCGTGTATTGCGAGTTCCGCGCGAGCCCCAAACGAACTATACGGTATCAGGAGATTTATGTCAACTGCTAGAGGATATGTGCCATTAGCCACGGCCGCTTCAGATGGTGCAATCGCAGTTGCATTCAGCGATTTCAAGTCGGAGGCCCCATGAGTCTCATTGCCAAAGACCGACACTAAATCAACGCCTGAAACGTTCAAGTCCTCATAGACAGACATGGCAATGGCAGTATTGCTTGCCAGATACGTCGTGACGTCCGAAACACCACGGTAGGCAGAACTCGACAAATCGGGGTGGAAGGTGCGAGTGATGTTGCATGATTCGCATAGGAATAATTCTCTCGCAGCATGTTCGATAATTAGATGTGAATATGGGGTGCGCAAGCCGATCCCAGGTCCAGAGGAGGGGGCCTCCGGGCAATTCGTCGTCACCCCTTGGGTGAAATCAGAGAATTCAGCGGTCCCATCTGAATCAAGTCCTGGGAACGGAGACCACTCATATGCTCCTGCAGATGCTCCTATTTTCCTTGAGATGGGGGGGAGGTATCCGGTAGGTGAAATGAATTCAGCGACTGTTTCATTGGTCATAGTATATCTGAGTTGTACAGTGCTCAGTCCTGCCAGGTTAGTGATGCATTGGGATGCCGTTGTTCCGCCCCCCGTTCCAAAAAACAATCCAACCCTGCCGAAAGGTACTGTGATCAGGGCTTCATCAGTCTCGTAACACTCGGACCACCCGTCAGAGGAGTAATTTGCAGATAGAGCTACGTGGGCTTGATGGGGTCGGCCAAGGATGACACCTACCTCACTCTCTCCTTCGCAGAGCGATTCGGTCAAGTCTTTCTCAGAGAAACTGCTCGTGGTCGTCTCGCTGGTAGTGATGTACTCGTATGGTCCGGTGAGGTCATCCCAGGCATCTAGCATGGTCGTGGTAGGGTCTTTCAGAGTGGCTAGCCCTCTCAAGGTAAGCCACCCTCTCTCCTCAACCATCAAGTGAGCTGAAGCATTGGCAAGGCCGATGATGAGTGATGAGCCAGTACTGGACCAAGAAATGGAAGTGGCGTGCTGATTCCATCCTGAGCCAATGACCTCTCCTGTGGAATTTTCACCTACGTTGTAGAGGCGTACGACGTTGCCTTGTGCGTCTTCTGTTGCAGGGATGCCTGCCACGGCAATAGCACTGCCGTGGGGCGACCAAGCAATGCCTTGCACCTGATTCAGGTAAGAGCTTCGATTCACGATGAGTGTTGAAGTTGAGAGATTGAAGACAAAGAGTTGTTCGCTCTCATTGACCGCAGCGAGCCGGCCCCCGTCCGGACTTATCCCAACGTGGTCGATGCGCCCTGAGAATACAGTGATGTTCCGGAGATACTGTTTTGACGACGTGTTGATGATCGAGATGTTTGAGCCGTGGGTTGCTGCCAGTACTCTTCCATCAATCGAAGTATCGAGGTCGCGGACTTCAGAAGAAAACGTGATTGTCGTGCCTAGATTCGCAGCAGAGATATTGTGCGTGAGTAGATTTCCCGTATTGGTTCCTGCAAAAATGAATCTTCCATCAGGGGAGAAAACAGCGTCTGAGATGCTCGCTCCAATAGCGAGGGTGCGGAGCGATTTTGAACCGGTGAGGGTATTGATGATCTCGATCTTTCCGTTCCCCAGCGCAGCAACCAATTCGGCTCCATCGGGGCTGAAATCAATGGCATTCAGCGATGCAGAGGTGCTTCCAAGCGACCTGATCCTCTCGCCTCTTGAGTCGTACAGGATGATCTCGCGGTCGGCATAGCCTACTGCGAAAGATGAGTCGTCCTTAGCCCAGGTGGTAGTTACCGTCGAAATATTTCCTGACACGCTAGCCAGAATCCCTCTTCCGCTGAAATCGAATGCCTCTTCTTCATCGCGATCTGCAACTCCATTCTGATTGGCGTCGGGGCAACCTGAACTGGCAATACTTGCTCGCCCATACCCATATGGGCAGTCGTCTGAAGCGTCTGCGACAGTATCTGCATCTGTATCGAGTGCAGCCGTGGACAAGGTGGGGAGTATCAGTGCGGTCAACAGCAGGGCCGCCGGGAAAAGGGATGAACGTCCAGTATCTGCCCCCATCTACACGCACTTCGAGTATGTAGATTTGAACCTCATCCTTCTAAGGGCGATATTCGACCAATAGCCCTGGGCGGATTCGAACCGCCGTCCCCGGGTCCAAAACCCGAGATGATGGTCCCC
>CAZMJD010000175.1:0-4031 GCA_964566385.1 uncultured Candidatus Poseidoniales archaeon
CAAGATTCCTTCGATATTGGTGACATATCCGGAGGCATCAGAACCAGGATGTACCTCTAAGCCAATCTCGGGCAGGATGACAGAGGACGAAGCACTGCGCACGATACGGACAGCAAGGTGTTCAGCGTCATCCACGAGTAAGCGCAAACCGATGGGGTCCGCTGGTTCTGGGGAGAGAAATTCGGTGCGACGCCAACCACATGATGCACATGCAAGTGAGATCTGAGCATGCTCGCCGAAATACGCGATCTCCCTGACGTCAACTTGCATGGACACACCAATGGTTCCACATACAGGACATGGTGATTCGATGAGTTGTTCTGTCACTCACCCGCCTCCTCGGCGGATTCTGTCGCAGTCAGAGATGCAGGCAGCAGCAGAAGACGATCTTCGCCCAATTGTATGATCTGCCCCCCTGTATCATCGACGATGAAGCGCACGAGTTGACTCAATGCTGCATCAAGTTCTACGGTACGACGCATGACATCTTTCATCTCAACGATCACAACATCACCTTCTGCCACCCAATCGAGTAAGAGTCCTAATCCAGTGGGGTCGTGCAAGCGAGCCCGATGTACGACAACCTCACCGTCATCAAGAGGAATTGGTGGGCTTGGGTGCATCGCTGCAAGGTCCTGTAGCCTTAACTCGGGAACTATTTCCTTGCCGACTCGTGTTGAAGGAAGTGACAACCATGCCGGGGGCTCGTGAGGCACATCTGACCGGCCCATGATGAGAGATTCCACACGGGCCTTTTATACATGGCCGGATTCGGCAGTCTGATGATGGACCAGAGCGTGCAAGAGATGTCCACCAAAACAGGAACGTCAACCTTAGGCATCACCTTCCGCAACGGGGTCGTCATTGGTGCAGACCACCGCGCAACAATGGGGAATTTCATAGCCAACAAGAATGTTCAGAAACTCTTCTTGGTATCAGATAGGATTGCCCTCACCACTGCCGGATTAGTAGGCCATGCTCAGCGCCTTGCCCGAATGCTCTGTGCAGAAATCGCCCTCTACGAACTCAAGCGCGAGAGACCAATGACAGTCAAAGCCACTGCCACAATGATGGCGAATGTGCTTTCAAACCGACCTCATTGGGTTCAACTATTGATTGCAGGCTGTGATGACGATGGGGGCCACGTCTACAGCATTGATTCAGCAGGAGGTTCAATTCCGGATGTCTTTTCGGCTACCGGCTCAGGGTCGCCATTCATGTACGGCGTCCTTGAAGACGGATTCAAGGAGAACATGAGCAAGGACGAGGCATTGGCTCTCGCCGCACGTTCTCTTCGCGCTTCTTCACAACGCGACTCTGCTTCAGGAGATGGCATGGACCTCTGTGTCATTACACCAAAAGGTGCCGAAATGCTCACTCGCACTGAAATAGAGACACTCATCAAGAGTCTATGATCACATACCATTCCGTTGGATAGCCGCCGTGCAAATCCAGATTCATGGCGGACCGACGGAAGGAAGTGAGAAGTTGGCCCAAAGATTGACGCTGCAAGAAGTGAAACGAACCATCTCAGAGATGATCCCTGATGGCATCCCATATGAAGTAGAACTGGAAGCTGCCACCATTGCCATTATCACCCATCAGCCTACTGCATTCTCAGGCAAGGATAGTCTTGCTAGTAGCATCGCTAAGGCTATTCGGAGACGAATCGCCATAAGACCACATGATGACCTATTGCTTGACGAAACTGAAGCCAAGACAATCATCCATGATACTGTTCCCGAAAGCGCTGGAATAGAGACAATCCACTTTGACAGGGCTTTGCGTGAAGTTCTCATTCTATGCGAACAGCCAGGAGATGCAGTTGGGCCACGTGGTTCTATTCGAACAGAGATTGCATCACGCATAGGCTGGCTTGTTCGGATTGAACGTGTTGCGCCCCTACCTTGTCGAACCGTCAGTGACGTCCGCAGATACCTCGCAGAACATGCCGACGAACGTAAAACACTGTTGAATCGATTTGGACGCCAGATCTATCGAGCACCACTACCCGGAAAACCATGGGGTCGAGTGACGGCACTCGGCTCTTACAGAGAAGTAGGGCGGGCCTGCCACCTGTTAACGACGAATGAAAGCCGAGTCCTCATCGACGTCGGAGTGAATATCGCCTCGGACACCGACCCGATGCCTTACTTCAACGCCCCTGAAGCACTGCCCATTGACTCTATCGACGCCGTAGTGCTCACACATGCGCACCTTGACCATGCGGGGATGCTACCGGTTCTGTTCAAGTATGGATATGATGGTCCAGTGTTCTGCACGCCCCCAACACGTGATCTGATGACCTTGTTACAGGGCGATTACATCAAGGTCTCTGGTCTTGAAGGAAAAGCTCCACCCTACAGCATGGAGCATGTTCGCAAGACCGTTCTCAACACAGTTCTTGTGGACTGGAATGTCACAACTGATGTTGCACCGGACCTCAAGCTGACGTTCCACAACGCAGGACATATTCTAGGGTCATCATCTTGCCACTTTCATATCGGAGAAGGCGCACACAATATCGTTTTCAGTGGAGATTCAAAGTACGAGAAATCATGGTTATTTGATGCTGCTGACGTACGATATCCTCGAGTCGAGACGCTCGTTCTCGAGTCGACATACGGTTCCCCCGGTGATTTCCAGCCGAGCAGGCTTGAAGCAACTCAAGAGTTACAGGACACTGTCACAAGAACGATCGAGAGAGGAGGGAAACTCATGCTCCCTGTATTCGCGGTCGGCAGAAGTCAGGAAGTGATGATTGCCATCGATGAGTTGTTCCGTTCCGGAGATTTCCCTCCAGTCCCTGTTTGGCTTGATGGGATGATCCTTGAGGCAACAGCCATTCATGCTAGCCACCCTCATTATCTCACAGGGGCACTCAAACGAGCTATCCTCACCGAAGATGGATCCAATCCTTTCACCTCTGATTGGTTCAAGACAGTGGACGGTTGGGAGCAGAGGGAATCCATTCTAATGGATGCATCACCATGCATAGTGCTCGCTACATCAGGCATGCTTAGCGGAGGTCCAATCATGGATTATATCAGGGCCTGGGCACCCGAACCAAGGAATTCACTCTGTTTCGTAGGATATCAGGCAGAAGGAACGCTCGGAAGAAGAATGCAGAAGGGTTTCGGAGAGGTTCCTATACGCAGCGAAGGGCAGACGATCCGCGTCCCGGTCAAGGCAGAAGTCCTGACGATTGATGGTTTCAGCGGCCATAGCGATAGGCGTCAGCTTATCGAATTCGTCGAGAAGATGTCACCTCAACCCCGGACCATCATCTGCCACCACGGGGACATCAAGAAGTGCAATGAGCTTGGTCAATCGCTCAAAGCCAAGTTCAAAGTCCGTACCCACGCACCACGTAATCTGGAAACTGTCAGATTATTCTAGATCAATGGTGGTTCTAAGCCGTGATCAAGCGGGTCAGGCAGAGGTTTCTTCTGCAATTCAGAATCTGATGCAGAGGCTGAAGCACTCGATTTGCTTCCACCAGCCCCATCTCTAGCTACGGGAATATTCTCTGCAACGAGGGCTGCAAGAATGGCAATGCCAAGGGCAAGAAGGAGAACGGTGAATGCGTCAATAACCGAATTTGGAGGCCATCCGCGGGCAGCTAGCACTAGAACGATGGCCGTAGCACTCGCCACAGTGGTGGTGAACCATCGTTTCATGTACCGGGCATGAGCATGGTTCATATTGGCCTTCTCCAGCCTTGGGTCATGGCCGGGGAAGATAGTCCGAAGAACACCTCTGGTGGCTGGCTCATGACCAGTGTCTCACCTTGGGGTGATAGTGATGAAGACGCATTTGACCAGGCTCTCGTTGATCTTGGCCTTGGAGATGCCAGGATCATCGAAGTACGAGGTGCAATGCTCCCCATGGGGTTCGAGCCTTTGCCACCACGACTTCTCCCTATGGGGAGTCTTGTCGAGTGTCACCTAGCAGTCAGCCGGGTCTTCGACGGTGGACAGGCATCAGCAGGTGTCGGGTGGGCTATCGCCGAGACGCCCGAAGGAGACCAA
>CAZMJD010000176.1:0-3988 GCA_964566385.1 uncultured Candidatus Poseidoniales archaeon
CTCGGAATCTAGTGATGCGTTCCAAGCATCTGGATGAGAGAGTTGTATGTCAAAACGAGTGAAACCATACGGCTCAAAACCAGCGGGGCCTGAAAGAAGGAAAACGTAGCGTTGCCCCCTCGTACCGTTATGGGTGCGCACCCAAACAATCCCTGGATCAAGACTTTCAAGTTTGAACGAGCCATTCGAATCAGTCGTTGTACCAGGTACGGCTTGGTCTGCTGGTTCGATGATCCAATCCACTGCAGGAGTTCCATCATGGTGTAGAACACGCCCCATCAGGATTGCAGTGCCAGGTTCAGCATTCTTTGCATAATTGTAGATGATGTCACGATGCTTGTATAGGCCAGTATCTGGATGAGTGAAATCAACGCCATTGATCAAGCCACCACTGCAGACAATGAGTAACACCACTGCAATGAGTCGAGCGCGAATAGGTATTGGTAATGAGGAAGGAAGAATGAGAGATTGTTCGGATGAAGAGAATGTAGCCTCGGGCATTGCCCGTACAGTTTCTTTATTCTCCTCGATTGATTGAGGGTCTTCCATTGATTCGATCACCTCCAATAATTTCTCTGAGTCTGAGATGGAAGTGGGGTCATCCGAGCCCGGCTCAGGCAGCACGGTGGAGCACAAGTGGACTCGCCACTTGAGACCTCCTCGATGATTTGAACCTCATTTCGATTGCCATGTTGCCAAGAAACGGTCTACTAACCTATCTAGGAGACTACTTTCTATCCTTGTCAGAAGGCGATGAAGCATCTTAGGGTCACAGACATGGAAAGTGGTCCGACGATCACGGTTCTCACGGGTGATGAGACCGAGTCTGGTAAGTCGAGTACATATCTCCGAGAGGGTTGATGCAGCTACGTTGAGTTTCTCATGAAGTGTGGTGAAATCAATCCCGGGCTCAAGAGCCATTAACAACAGGGCTCGGCGAACAGTACCTTGGCGCAGAAGCGCCAGATTTGATCGATCATCTGAAGTCAGACTTCCTGCGATAAAATGATGTTGCTGTCGTCCATTCTGTAGAATGACGATCTGTTCAGATTCTACAAGAGTGCGAAGATGATGCCGAACAACACCCCTAGCAAGGTTGGTACTCCGTACAATCTCAGCAGCGGTGACTCCGGGGTCTGTTCGAATAAGTGAAAGGATGGAAGTGAGGCGATTGCTAGAGTCACCATCCGCTGCCTTCGGCACGCATTATTCACCTCCGCGCCAAAGTTGCTGCAAGCAACATGAGCGCAATCAGTTCAAGCAGCGCCAAGCGCCAATCAAGGAGGGTAGCCTGCAATGATTGTGACCATGATGCAAAGAAGAGGAGAAGAACTCGAAGAGCTATCAAAGAGAAAGCACAAGCGACAAACAACATGCCTTGGGATTTGTTTCGGCGCCACGCCAACACTGAGATAACAACAAGTGTGATTGCAACAGTTGAAGTGGCTCCAAGAAGCGTTACTGTGAGCATGCTGCTCATTCTTTCACCTCATCCTCTTGCGAGGAGGATTCGCGTTCATCATCTGACTCAATGACATCTATTGGCTCTTCAGTGGATTCTGTTTCCCCAGAAACATCAGACAAATCAAGGTCATCGATAGAGATGGATGATTCATCGCTGATTTGAGAAGACGTGGAACCAATCTTAGCAAGTGCTGACATCTCATCAGCATCATCTACAGGGCGAACAACGAGGTACATGACCAAGAGAAGTAGAGCTAGGCCGAGTGCTCCTCCCAAAACAAACCAACCTGTCGATGCTGCACCTCCAAGACTACTGAATGGGTTTGTGATGGTGATTAATGATACCGTGATCTGACGCGAGCCGCGTTCCGAAGCATCGATTGAAATGCGTTCTGTCGATATATTGCCTGCATCGCTACCTCCACTGACATCAATCCATTCAAGGACGGATTGGGTACCTCGACCATCGTCCAGCCCTGTGATGAACTCAAAGGAGACTGACGTGCTTCCACTTGGAATCGTGACCAGAACACTCTGACTCATGCTCGTATTGATCTCAAGGACAAAGGGGCCTTGAATGACCTTATCGTCTGAACCAACAACGCTGATGGTCCAGGAATCATATTGAATCTGGCGACCAAGAAGACCCGGTTGAGTGGTGTTTCCAGTGAATAGAAGTGTCGTCTGGCGCAAGGACGAATCCCATCCTAAATGACCCATAGCAGTCACGCTGGACAATGAACAACCAGTGGCATTCACTCCATTCCCACGGCCATTGATGAGGTCAAGGTGGGATGTGATTGTGCTGTTCTCACAAAGAACACCACTGGAAGTAGAGTTTCTGATCTGTATCGGGAGGCTATTGGAATCTATACTGGTCAGACTCGAATCTCTGAGGATCAGACCTTCATCTTCACTTCCATTGATCAACCAATCATCGACCGAGGTATTCTGCGAATCTTGAATCCAGACGCCCCATTCATCGGAGTTGTCTACTGTGAGGCCTGCGATACTAACATGGTATGGGGCACTGACAAAAACGCCACCATATGCAGGGTCCGAAATGGTCAGTCCATTCACAGTAAGATGGGCATCAATCGCCAACAGCCCTGTATTGTAGGACGACTGGATGTCAACACCGGTGAGTGAAAGGTGGCCTCCATCGACAACAATTCCTTCTCCACCTATGAATTCACCATCATTGACAACAACAGTGGCATTCGTGTGAACCTGTAATGTTGGTCCAAATTCAGCTGCAACAACGACATCATTCATCTGCATTGTTCCAGAATAAAGTGTCAAGCCAGCGAATATCGGATCTATCTCAAGTTGTCCAGGATCGATAAGAATCATGTTATTGAAGATGAGAGTGCCTAACGAGGCAACATCAAGATTCCAGTCACCTTCATTCATCGGAGCAATGCTACCATCTGTCAGAGTCAGGGTTGTTCCATCGCCGATGGATAAACCTGCGGAGCCCGCAACAGCACCTCCAACTTCCAGATTGAGGCCTGAAAATGTGAGATTGGGGCCATCCACAATCATCCAACCAGAAAGATCAACGGAAATATCGTCAATCGACGAAGTAGGCATCCAATCTCCGGAAATGACGAGGTCAGAACCATAGTTACCTACTAGAGAATCATAGGGCGATGGACCTGTAAAGGTGTCAGAGAGGTTATTGAGAATAATCCCCTCTCCTCCTACACCCAAGACATCGATATTCGACCATTTCGATAAGGTCGTATTCTCGACCCCGATCCCAATATTTTGACTGTTCGATACATGAATGCCTTCCAGTGATGCAGTGGTGTCGGTGAAAATTGCACCATCACTACCTCCAACAATGCTCATCCCAGAGATTGTACTCATCCCGCCTTCAACGAAAAGACCTGTTGAATCATGACCTGAGATGCTGGTCAGATTCATGATTGCCTCACAATCTTTGATCGCAATCGGAACTAAGCCACCTGTGACTGTGAGGTTATTTGTTGTGAGTGATGAGGAAATACAGTGTAGTCCATCACCATTCGTATCAATGCTCAATTCAGATAATGTCGCATTGGCATGTTCGATCACGATTCCTGTCCCAAGGCCGCCATCAATCGATAGATTGGATGCTGAAAGATTACCACCTACGAATTGGACACCTTGCTCATTCAGTGAGGAAGTTCCTCCAAGGCCACTGATTCCAGTATTCGTGATCTGAACTTCACCCCAGGATTCTATCACCCATGTGTTCGTCCCATTCGCTTTCATGGTGCTGTTCATAATATTCAGAGAGCCGCCAGGAGCTATTCTGAGATGGGTCAAACCACTAGAATCAGCAGCAATATTGAGAGTAGCATTGTTGATGAGGAGAGTAGCGCCAGACCTTACTGTGAGATTTTTTGTAAGGTCGTATGATCCATTCGCCCAAGTCCAAATATCTCCTTCTGCTATGTGGTTACCACTACGGCCCAACGACACATGTTCAATGGCGGTGTCCTCATTTAATCCAGTGACTGATGCAGGTGATTTGAAA
>CAZMJD010000177.1:0-234 GCA_964566385.1 uncultured Candidatus Poseidoniales archaeon
TACGAGCCGTGAAATCCAAACCCACTCCTGCACCTATTCATCAACCTCGGGCGGTAGAACCACTTCCTGATACATCCGGAATTTCCTCTTCATCTGAGAAGTCAGAAATCCCTCTACCACCCCCACCTCCATCATCATCTGCTTCGGGTTCGGAAATTCACGAAATTCTGCTTGAGGTTGTTGTTGAGGCAACGGGATATCCGGCGGAGTTCATTGAATTCGATCAGGATCTTG
>CAZMJD010000177.1:334-3947 GCA_964566385.1 uncultured Candidatus Poseidoniales archaeon
AAGGTGAACTCGGCATTGATACAGTGAAGCAGGCCGAAATCATGGCCGAGGTGCGAACTCGCTTGTCGCTGCCCGTGGACGAATCGTTTTCTCTCGCCGACCATCCAACATTGGACCATCTAGCCTCCTATGCTTCCACCATCCTTGGAATCACACCGCTTCCTGCGTCTTCTCCTGAATCACCGCCTGATGTCGAAGTACCCTCTGAATCTCCTTCTGTTGAGAAAATAGATGAGATCTCTGAGGCTATCGTCTCGATTGATTCTCTTGGTAGCGCAGTCGACGATCTTCGGGAGGTGCTGCTCGAAGTTGTTGTTGAGGCAACGGGATATCCGGCAGAGTTCATTGAATTCGATCAGGATCTTGAAGGTGAACTCGGCATTGATACAGTGAAGCAGGCCGAAATCATGGCCGAGGTGCGGACTCGCTTATCACTGCCCGTGGATGAATCATTCAGTCTTGCTGAACACCCGACTCTTGGACATATGGTGGGTTATGCCGCACAGTTGCTTGGCCGCCTTGAAGATGATGATGAGGCTGTAGCGCAGTCCATGTCTTCATCAATTCCTGAACCTCTGCCCGTTCCTGAGATTCTACCTGATCAAGATTCGAAATCTCAGGAAACCGATGAAGGTGGTGGATCAGATGAGTTGGACTCATTGATGGGTCACTGGGCAGTTGAGACCGAACCCATACCCCTTGGTCGTGGCTCTCTTGACCTCCCTGATGAAGGGACGGTGATTGTGACAGATGACCCATTTGGACTGACTCCCTCTCTCTCCGAACGTTTCGAAGCCTCGGGGTTGAATGTCCTTCACCTCTATCTTGATGCCGCTGCTCAATCACTTCGTGATGAATCAGAGCGCGGCCGTAGCATATTTCGGATAGATCCTGCAGCAGAGGACCAATGGAAAGCACTGAGTTCTGAGATGGATTCACATCCTCCTGTTGTTGGCATAGTCCATGCAGCGCCATTACACCTTGTAGGTATGCCTTGGCCGGGTCGTGGAGATACGTCTGGCCACCGCGAAAAAATTCTGATGGCAGGAGTACGTCTCCTCAATACCCACAGGGATATGGCCAATCGTAAGGGTTCCTTCGTAGTGAATATAGGTACCATTGATGGCAAACATGGCACGGAGACTGAACAAGCAGTGCATCCTCTGATGGCTTCATCTGCTGGCCTTTTCGGATCGTGGTTGAGAGAGCATCCCGACGTCAATGGCCATGTTATTGATGCACATCCTTCAACTCTTCTCGACCCAGGTCGTCTTGGTCGAACCTTGGTCGATCTGATGCGACGAGAGGACCTGCCTGTTGAGGTTGGAATTTCGGAGGATCATTCACTAGTTCGTTCTGTTCTCGTTCCAATCCAATTGCTTGGTCAACGGACTTGGGAAATTGAGGAGGGTGATATTGTTCTGATCAGTGGCGGTGGCTCCGGAGTCACTGCCGCTTCAGCAATTGGACTCGCTGAGGCGTTGCAGGGTACTCAACTTACGTTTGCTCTTCTTGGCCGAACTCCTTTGGATGATGACGTGGCATCCTGGGTGGACGATGACGATGATGAGGTTGAAGCACGCCGGGTCTCTCTTCGCGAGCAACTCATCGAAGAATCAGATTCTGGCAAAGTGACAATTGTTGAATGGAATGATGCTTGGCGTCCATTTGCTCGTAGCCTAGACATCCATCGCACTCTGACAACTCTTCGATCATACGGCCATGATGCAGTGTATGGGTCAGTCGATGTGACAGATGCTGGAGCGGTCGCAGATTTTGTTGAAGCACAGATCACTGAGAAGAATGTAGTGAAGGCAATCATTCATGGTGCCGGAATCGAGGAGAGCAGACTCCTGCACGAAAAATCCCTCTCTACTTTTGACAATGTTGTTCGAATCAAACTCGATGGTCTATCTTCTCTCATTGCAGCTGCACCATCAGCGACTCGCATTGTTTGCTTCTCTTCCGTGGCTGGTAGGATGTTCAATGCAGGACAGACAGATTACAGTGCGGCAAATCGGGCTCTTGACCAAGCCATGGAGAACATCTCCTCGGAAGGTGGTCTTTCCTTGGCTTGGACGGGATGGCGTGGAGCAGGCATGGCGACGAGAGGTTCGATTGAACGAGTCTTTGAGGAGGCAGGCCTAGAGATGCTTGATCTTGAAGCAGGTGTAGAGCTCTTCGTTCATGCCTTCCGCTCAGGGGCTAGTGGCCGTCTTGCCATATGTGGCCGCCTTGGCATGATGGACCAAGATGTCGCCATTCGACGCCATGGCATTCCTCCTTTACCGCGTGCACATATGATCTCACGCATGATTGACCGAACACCAGAGCGAATGTCGGGAGAAGTTCTGCTTGATACTGGGGTGCATCAATACCTCACCGACCACGCCATTGATGGTCAACCAGTGATGCCAGGTGTCTTTGCTGTTGAATCCATGGCTCAGATGGCAACGTGTGCGCTTAACACCGATGCAGTAACCGTGGTTGATGAGATTGAGTTTGGCTTGGCCATCAAACTCATGAATGCAGTGAAACCGGTGGAGGTGAGTGCAGAACCCGTTGCTGAAGGTATCGCACAGACCGCCATTGAATCCCGTCTCATTGCTAAATCTGGTGCGGTCATGGATAAGCCGATATCACATCACAAGGGCTTGATACGCAGCGTTCCAATCGATCAAGATGCTGTACAACGTATCGTGGAAAGGGTTGGACTCGAACAAAGCGGGAATCCACCAGAGTCTGGTGTTCCATTCTACTCAGATGGTCTGATGTTCCATGGGCCATCTTTCCAAGTGGTTGGCCGCGTTCTTTGCTCAACCTCTTCACGAATCTCTCTTGAGATGACTCGACGTGCAGATCGACCGGCACCCTTTGTTGAGCAGGCCGGTGATCGGCCAATGTTAACTCAGCCATTCACGCTTGAAGCGATCTTCCAAGGAGCAGGTTTACTTTCGATGGCTCATGATGGTTGGTCCTGCCTTCCTGTTGGAGTTGAACGTGCTTGGATATGTCATGCTCAACCTACAGAGGCCTCGCCCCTGATCGTGCATGTTCTGCGCACTGCTGTTGAAGAGCATGATGTGATTCATGATGCGATTGTCGTCGACGCTGCCGAACGCGTGGTCTATGCCGCTGAAGGAGTTCGATTGAGACATTTCGCTGAATTGCCGGACCGGTTGGCGCTCTGATGGTAGATCTTCCTGGCTTTCACGTGGAGGAATTGTCCCCTTTTCTTCCCTTCAGCAAAGACACAACCTTCCGTTGTTTGATCGGAAGATGTGAATTGATTGCAGAGACTCTTGCAGAGGAGGTGCTCGATCACCCTCTTATCGATGCTACTGAAGTGAAAAGATTCCGCGTACTTCGGCGCCGGGCAGAACATGTAACTGCCCGTCACCTCCTCTTTCATGTTCTACAACGATGGCAAGTAGAATCTCTATCTGGTATCAGCATCAAAAGAGACGAGAATCGTGCCCCTCACCTCACCGGCTGGCCAGATGATCAACCACCTTTCATCAGCATCTGCCATACGAATGGCGTTGCTCTTGTTGCCGTGTGCACTTTTCCGGTTGGGATCGATGCTGAACCGAGATACGCAGTACGTCATTCT
>CAZMJD010000178.1:0-3942 GCA_964566385.1 uncultured Candidatus Poseidoniales archaeon
TGCCGCTTTCTTCGATCATTCTACTGGCGGCGTACCCTCCCATGCCGGCGATGAGGAAACAAGGTACGAGCAGGACAGTCGAAGGTTCCCATGCCATGACCCCTACAAGGCCGACCCACATGGCACAGCGCCATCCCCATGCTTCAGGGCGTGAACGCGCATCAGCTCCAAGTTCAGGCAGCAGCAAGCCGAATGAAGCTAGAAGGAGGGGAGGTAATGTCCATCTCACTGTTTTGAGGAGGATTTCAGGCCCATTCTCAGCAAGCTGAAGTCCATGAATCATGCCAGCAGATGTGAATACGAAGATAACCGCTGTAGTCGCCGACATTGTTGCTTGACTTCGATGCCTTCTTCCTTCAGGTGCGTGGAAAGGAACGTGTTCTGGTTCAAGACGCCAGACAAGACGTGAAGCGGTCGCCCATAGGGAAAGAAAGAGACCACCCAGAAGGATGGGTTGGACTGAATGTAATGCAAGAGCGGTGACAAATCTCGATCTGAGAAGTTCATCGTCGAGTGAGAGGAGTTCACGCACAGATGATTCAGGTACAACAGCAGCAGTTGCCATTGAGGACGCTAGCATGCCGGCTGCGATGACCCACAGAACTGAGGTATCGTTCACAGTACGTCTTGGCCACATCAGTCCAGCGATGAGGGAGATGGAGGCAAGAGTGACAAAGATGATTTGTGAACCACGAGCAATGGAATCATCTACGAGAATAAACATGATCAAGATGGTGGTCAAGGAAATTGAAGAGATGATCATGAGCAACCGATCGGAGTTCATATTCTCAGGAATGAACGGTTGGAAACAAGCATCTCTGAGGATGCGCGGTAGATGGCCTAGCCCGAGACCTGCAATGATCACAAGAACAAGATTCGGGATGCCATACCCCATTCTGGTCCACCTTCCCTCTGCTTCAAGACCGATGATTCCGTCAAGGACTTCCCCTCGCGCCAGAGAATCGCCCGGCCCGAGAATAAGTATCGCCGCAAACCATGCAGCGGGATAACACCAGCGCTGCCCTCCAAAGAGTAGCGGTGACCTCCCCCTTCCATCAAGGTCTTCGATCACCCACCACCACGACGCTATGGCGAGTAGGAGAAGTGAGGCTGACCCTGGAATCGACCATGAGGCAGCTAATCTCTCACCAAATCCAGACCCATCTGGAAGTTGTGCCATCAGGAGTGAATATTCACCATTCTGCGCCAATAGGATGCGTAGTACAGACAAAAATGCAAAGGTAGCAAGAATTGCAGGTCCGAGGCGAATCATCATGGTCAGAGCATTGTGACGTTTCTTCAGCCACTCTACATTGACCAAAGCGCTGATGATGAATGCAGTGAAAGAAAGGAGGAGGAAGAGTGATGGCTGGCTGGGCAAAGACCCTCCACCTATCGCCACAGTTGTCCGAAGGTGTCATCGCACAAGACCTGCGCGTTCCAAAAGGGAACAATGACGACCAATGAAGGCGAGCGGCGCCTTGAAGAAATTCAGCATGACCCCTCTGTATTCCTTCTTGATTGGGGGAAAGATGTGCTGAAACTCCCACGTTCGTGGCCTGAAATGGCTTGTGAGCGCCTTCCCGAAACCATACGCGTACAACGTCTTCACCCAGATGCGAATGAAGTGTGTAATCTTCTTTCATCATTCGGGGCAGAACGTCTGTCTTGGTATGAGGACGGATGGGTTCTCCCTTGGGCCAGACAGCGACCACCTTCTGAGAAGGTTGGTGAGATTTTGCGGCGTTTGCACCATACTGGCCGAGCCACTCTTCAGGAAGCAGCATCTATGCTTCCTCCAGTATTTCTCAAGCCAGAGCCAGGTCAGGTCATTCTAGATTTATGCGCTGCACCGGGTTCCAAAACCACTCAAATCGCAGAGATGGCTGCTGATGACGCCGTCGTGATTGCGAATGAGCCGAATCGAGGCAGATCGAACATGTTAGCGACGAATCGTAGTAGAGTAGGTCATCGTTCAGTCATTGTCACAAGTTCTGATGGTCGACACTATCCACGCCTTCCTGCACCAGGGGCAGATGCCATACTGGTTGACGCACCGTGTACGGGTACTGGGACGACTCGAAAGAATCCCAATGTATGGTGGACTTGGAGGCCCAATCAAGCTCTAAGGATGCATAGATTGCAGGTAAACTTGTTGATCCGGGCGGCTCATCTGGTCAAAGGAGGAGGTCGTTTGGTCTATTCGACTTGTAGTCTTGATCCGATCGAGAATGAGGCTGTAGTGGCTGAAGTACTTCGTCGATGTGCGTGGCTTGATCTTGAACCGATTGATTGTACGGCACTATCTGATATCGCTTGCGAAGGGGGCATGGATGAATGGGCAGTAAGTCCGAAGTTGAGAAATCCACCACAATCAGCCATCGCAGATCAACGAAGTGGTGGTGCTCCATTGAGCCACACCCTGAGGTTGTGGCAGGATGGAAATCATGGTGGCTTCTTTGTTGCAAGTCTCTTCAATACCGATGAGAGTGGTTCGAATGCACGTGGCCTCATACCTTCGGAAGAGGGTGAGAGACCAGTTGGCAGTGGACCTACACCCTTTGAACCAAGACCTCTCAAACAAGAGGAACATGCCCGTTTGGCAGAGGAATGGGGTGATGAAGCATCTGCGGCTCTCACCGAGGTTGGGATGAAGCGAGGAAAACGGTGGTTTGCAGTGACTGATGTCGCTAGATCCTCAATTCATGATAGGGTCACAGATGGTGGGAAAGGCGTACTTCATCCAGGACAAGCGTGGGCGCCTTTACGGGTGGAGCACGCGGGCGTGACGGTCTTCAAAGAGGAAAAATATGGCCTGCGCCCCGTTCGTGAAGGACTTCGTTGGATGGCACATCATCTTGTGAACCGAATAACGTTCGTTTCCGTAGAAGCAGCAATGCTGTTGCTAAAAGAAAGACAAGTGGATGTCGCTGACATTCTTGATGATTCCTCGGCAAAGACAGGTTCTCATCTGGTTGGCGTTAAGGGGACAGATCACGTGATCCCTGTTTTTGTCAATCAACGCCTCAGCCTGATGGTTGACGATGATGAACGCCAGATGCTTCTTCTCATGCTCGACCCAGAGCATCACGTTTGATTCGCTCGCGAACTTCATCATAGACTCGGCGCAATGACCGGTCAGTGACTTCAAGGTAGATCCGAGTGGTATTCAGATCACTGTGACCTAGTAATCGCTGTATTGTCACGATATCGGCACCATGCTCCAACATTGTGACTGCGAATTGATGACGGAGAGTATGTGGCGTAACACGTACTGGGTCTATCTGAGCGTCACTGGCAAGTATCTTCAGAGTACGTTGCACAGTTCGCTCTTGGAGAGGGCGGCCGACTGAATTGACGAATAATGCGTGGTGGTTTCCTACCACTTCATTCTCATTGCGAGGACCTGCAATGTAAGTTGAAAGGAGTTCTCCGGTCTGTTCAGCATCGAAGAGAACAACACGATCTTTGCCACCTTTGCCTTGACGTACGAAAATCCGGCCTTGTTCAACATCGATATCTGAGAGGCTGAGCCCACACGTTTCGGAAATTCTCAATCCCGTCGCTAGCGTTAATTCAAGCCATGGTGACGCCCATGTTGCCGAATGTTGCTCAGCAGCATGACGGAGCCGAGTCAACTCCTGACGTTCAAGGATCTTCGGCACAGGCCGTGGCCGCCGAGGTCGCGGTGCATCTTCAGGTAGAATGTACCCGAACCAGCGCATCAGATGCTGAATTCCAGCAGTCATCGCTAGAATGCTACGTGGTGCTAGATGTGCGTGATCCATTGCCCAAGCGTCGAATCGTCCATTCTTCGGGTCGGCGCGTTCTGAAGCCTGAGTGACTGTCCACTCTCTGACCTCTTCACTTGTCAGCGCACGTTCACCCATCACAGGAGTACTGAGGTAGGCGAGCGCCGCCCTCTCATACAATCGAATGGTG
>CAZMJD010000179.1:0-3927 GCA_964566385.1 uncultured Candidatus Poseidoniales archaeon
CTCCACCTGATTGCTTCTGCATGAGTAACCAGTGTGCTGGATATCCATATCCGTCCCACGGGCATTCACAGGCAAGATACTTCATTGTGTGCAAACGCGCTGCAGCGAATCCGCAGTGTGCGTCGTTGATCTTCATACCCAAGGCCAATGATGCTGCTAAAGCACTGCATCTTCCAAGCCATCTTCTGATTCTCGGTGCCCGCGAATGTACCTCTGGAGTTCTAACGCCCTTCACAAGGATGGATTCTTGTTCCGTTCGAGTGATGATTGCAGATGCCTGGGGAATAAGCATCGCAGGAATCTGCCCATCGCCGTCAATGATCACGCAGCAGTGTTCGTCATTCACTCCTATAGCATGAAGATGCTCAATACCTTGCCGAACGGCAGCCCCTGGGCCTCGCCCCTGTCCCTCTATCACTTCTGCAATCTCAAGTTGTGTCTGAGCTCCAAGGGCCTTCCATGCGTACTTTGCTGTACGGTCCTTTGACCCATCATCAATGACGCATATGCCTTCAACGAAGGGGGCAACGTCAGAGATAACCATTGCAATGTGGCGTTCCTCGTCACGCGCGGGTATGACGGCGTAGGTGAAAATCCGCTCCATTAAGTCTTGAGCAGGCGTTCAGTTCATCAAGCGTCTTGTTGCCGAAGGGTTGTGGCACCAAGCAACCATGTGTTCTTGATCGGCAGCGATCAGAATCTGAGAGTCGGTTCACACATCATCCAATGCCGTCGCAGTCACTCGAAACTCACAGTCATCGATATTTCTGTGTCGGATGATACTCGTAACTTGTGCGAAGACTTGGGTGTCGAGTGCTGGAGTATTGATGAACAACCGACTGCGACCGAGGTGGTTGAATTGATCAACGACCGAATGGATTCTTTACCTGATTTGATCACATTGATCTGGTTGGTGCCTGCTTGGTCGATAAGGGACCTCCCAGAATTACTCAGCAGGGTTCGACGTCCATCAGATATTCTCATGCGATTTATCCGGCCGGATCCTGATGATCACACCGACGATGGCCCGATCCCTTTCTCATCGCTCAAACCCGTTGCTTCTGTGATGACTAAGGAGGGTATTGAAGCACTCTGTCAGGCTGGGCCCACTGCTGATTATGAGCGCCTCCCTGACCACCTCACCGTCCGTGTTACTTACGTTGATGCGGAGAGCAATACCTACCGTCGTGAATCAGTCAGTAAGGCCTCTGATATCGCTCAGATGTTCTATTGGATGATCGCTTCTAAGCATCCATTGATTGTCCTTGGGATTCCTGGCTTGATACTATTCATCGTGGGTCACGAGATGGCTGGTTCAGCACTTCTCCAATTCGATGTTCTGGACAGGGTTTCATTTGGAGTGGCACTGGTTGTAGCTGGAATCACCTTCTTAGGACTCTTCTCGATGATGTCCGCCCTTATCCTGTATGTTCTCGGTAAGCAAATCAATCGAGTGCAGATAGGCCAGCCGCCAGTGAGTGATTGAATCTTACAACTCCGAGATCTTCCGAGTCTTTATCTGTGAGTGGCTCTGCACGGTGCCGATGGATTCTGCTGAGACCTATCAGATTCTTGATGACCGCGTCTTGGGTCCTGTCCACTCTGATGCTGCGCTCCCGACTGCGAAAGGAGACTTCAGGATTCGTACTTTCCTTGACCCTTCTTCGGGGTCTGAGCACGCAGCCGTATATTGCCAAGATGATCGTTCGCGTTCACCACTTGTTAGAGTTCATTCCGAATGCCTGACGGGAGACGTCTTCGCGAGTTTGAGATGTGATTGCGGCGCTCAGCTCCAGACGTCGTTGGAATCAATCCGTGAGCATGGACATGGGGCAGTTCTGTATCTTAGGCAAGAAGGCAGGGGGATTGGCTTGCATGCAAAGATTCAGGCTTATGCTCTTCAGGATCAGGGGCACGATACGCTTGATGCCAATCTTCTTCTGGGTCTACCTGGTGATGCCCGTGATTTTGGAATAACTCGGTCAATTCTCGAGAGCCTTGAGATGACACGCCTCATTCTGCTGACGAATAATCCTCACAAAGTCTCTGCTTTGGAAAAAGGGGGCATCGAAGTTCTAGAGCGTCGTGATCTCGTTGTTGGAGTGAATGAACATAATCGTGAATATCTCTCGACAAAATTGGACAGGATGGGTCATGTTTTTGATGCCAATTCCATCTCTAATGCAGGTTCGTAAGCCATATCCTGTAGACTGCCGCACAGTGCATTCATCCGAATTGTCTTGAGCTTGTGAGACATTACACCTTGTATCTCCACTCGGAAAGGCTTCAAGGCCGACCTACAGTGACCCTACATTATGGGGCAGAGGGGAGCGGCTCAGCAGCAGGCACCTGCAGGGAACGCCATGTTCACCATGCTCATCATGATGCTGCTGATGCTCTTATTGATCTCACAGCCTGGCCTTCGCTCCTTCCTAGCTGGGGCTGCTGACCCTATCTTTTCCCCAACTCTTCCTGAGACCACTTCTTTTGTCATTACCGTGATGGCCCTAGGGAGTTTCTCAATTGTCCTCAATACTGTTTTGCGCCACGCATTTACTGACCCCATTGAGCAGGCACATCTTACGCATCGATCTAGTCAGCTCCGTAAATGGATGCGTGAGGCGCAGATATTACGTAATGTGCCCAAACTTGAGCAAGCCAGAGAATTTCAGCAGCAGATGATGCCTGATCAAATGGCACTCCAATCGAAGGCCATGAAGCCGATGATCTATACTTTCGTGTTCATCATAGCGATATTTTCAAGGGCAGCAAACATCGTTGGAGAATATCGTGTTGATTTCGTGAGTCTCCCATTTGCTCCTATCTGGGGCTTTGACCGTCGATTCATGTTCTTCCCAGCATGGATATGTGTCTACATCGTTATGTCTGCCCCTTTAGGACGTATTGTCGATCGTCACCTTAGGGTTGCGAGGCTGTCACGTCATCCTCTTGTCATCTCTGGCGATGTACTTCCTGAGCCGCTGCTGATGAACCCTGAGATTCGAAAGACACCTAAGCGTCGTTCGCAGAAGCAGCGTAGTCGCAGGCCTCGCCCATCGGCACCTGCAAAATCTGAAGAAGACTCTCTTCCTTCTTCTTCAGGGATTGAGGGGACGTGTCCAGCCTGTGAGGCTACGGCGGTTGAACTGGTCGACCGCTTCACTCTGAGCTGTAGTGTTTGCTTTGAGACGTGGGGAAGATGAAATGGTTCGCATCACGATCAGTGGCCCGGCAGGTTCTGGCACCTCTACCTTGAGTCAGGTGCTGATGAATCGATATGGTTACACACATCTCAATGGAGGTGATGTCTTCCGTCAAGAAGCTGAACGCCGAGGACTCAGCCTTCGTACCTTTGGCACCCTCTGTGATGATGATCCCTCTGCTGACAAGATTCTTGATGAGCATCTTCGCCAGTCCATGCTCGCTGAAGGTGGGCCGGATATCGTCGAGAGTCGGCTTTCAGGGTGGTGGGCATATCAGCTTGAGATAGAGATCCCTCGAATCTACCTGCAGGCGAGTGTTGACGCGCGTGCTCATCGGGTGTCTGCGCGTGAAGGCTCGAAACTAGAGATGGCTCGAAGTTTAGCCATGGAACGGGATGCAAGGGATCGTCGCCGTCTTCAAGACCTGTATGGCATCGACCTTGCTTCTACCGAGCCATATACTCTTGTTCTCGACACCGATGGACTTTCCCCGGGTGAGGTTGCCCGACAGGTCATGGAGCACATGGAGGTTGCCACGTGAATCTGGAAGAGGCCTTAGAGGCCGGTGGCGTCGTTGTGCTCGACAAGCCGCTTGGCCCTACTTCTCACCAGGTCAGTGCTTGGGCGCGAGATATGCTCGGGCTAGAAAAATTGGGTCATGGTGGTACACTTGATCCAGAGGCTAGCGGGGTTCTTCTTCTAATGATCGGTCCTGCAATGAGAC
>CAZMJD010000180.1:0-3920 GCA_964566385.1 uncultured Candidatus Poseidoniales archaeon
AGGAAATATGTCTGGAAAGAGGTAGGGTCGTTCTGATTGATCAGGTCAACACGTCGAGAAACAAGGTTCTCAGGATCTTTGGCAAGATGACCTGCCATCATGACGGCAATCGCTTCGTCAGCAGTAGACACACCATCATCATACCATTGAATGGCAGCAATCGCGTCAGTGTGCCACGGTTGTTCGAAATCTCCGAACTTGCCAATGAGATGTCCTTTGTACTCCCGGCTATTGGTGAAATTCTCATCAGCGCTCTGTGTCCCATCACCATTGCAGTCATACGAATCACCATCTGCATCAAGGTCACCATCATCAAGGAAAGGATTGAGAGTCCAGTACGAGGCTTCAACGTCACTGTATCCACGTGCTCGTGTGGAATCGAACTTAGTATAGTAATACTCATACCCGTCACTCATTCCATCGGCATCAGTATCAGCCTTATCAGGGAAGAGTACTGAGAACATCGTACTCATGAATAACGGACTACCAACAGAACCAGCGTCAATCCATTCCTGAAGAAGAGAGGCTGCTGGTGCAGCGCGCGACTTGTCGGTTGTAGCAAGGCTAGTCAGATAAGCCGACACGGCGTCGAGTCTGATGGTCAAGTTGTCCGTAACGTGGACAGCATCCTCAAAGAACGTGGGTGCAAAGAGGTAGGTACCACCGTTATCTGGAGGATTATCGGAAACACTCAATTCATCAATGTCTCGCAGGCCATCGTTATCAGAGTCCAACTTGCCATCAAGCGAGCCTAGGCGACTGGCATTGTCCAAGGGGTTGAGCGTCCATCGTTGATGTTCGATGGACCAATTTGTGAACAACAGCTCAATCCCGTCGAGTACACCATCTCCATCTGTGTCAACATTATTCGGGTCCGCAGTTGGGCCAGTCGCATTGTACTGATCACTGTGAAGAAATGCTGCATCACCGAATGGTGGTTGAACTTGGCCGTTGATCAGCAATTCGGTCGCATCGGTAACCTCTACAGCCACTCCTTCCCCGAACTTGACCCCATAAGTCGGAACGCTACGCCCGTGATCCAATTCACCCCACGCATCGCCAACGACGTTGTATTCAGCCCAGTTGATCATACCATCCTTGTCAGCATCACCAGTCCTATCGGAGTTATTCGAAGGATTCAGAGTCCATTCACCATAGAAGGAATCCCATCTAGCGTGGTACACTTCCCAGCCATCAGGCATCTCATCGCCATCTGTATCTGCACTGAGGGGATTCAAAGATCCAACAGCCATAGCTACCTGTTCAGCTGCTAGTGTATCATCCACTGTACTCCCGAATGGACGAGTCAGTGCAGACTCGACCCAATTCTCATTGAACAGAACAGTGCTGAAACCTTCGGGAATAGGATCACCAGAACCAGTGAGGTTAGGTGTATCACCGATTGCCGATGAATTATAGAAGAGAGTGTCCTTGAGGTGGTATTCATGGAAATTGGTCAGATTCTCTTCAGGCTGTGCCACTCCATCTCTGTTCGCATCATACCAGTCACCATCTGGATTAGAGTTCCAATCTGAACCATCGAGAGGATTGACTCCCTTCTGAGTATTCGACCATGAACAGTCCTTGCTGCCTGGAGAGTATCGTGCCTCCCAACCATCAGTGAGGGAATCACCATCGCTGTCCTTGGAATTGGGGTCCATCTCGACCCATGTGGAAGATGCATCACTATATTCTCCGATCATCTGAGGAAGATCGCCTTGGCGAAGAAGTTCAAGATCACGAGTCCAATTGTACTCGCACAGATTCGGTAGACCATCTCCATCAGCATCCTCCCATGCATCATCGGGGTTATTCGGATCGAGTGTCCAACGATTGGCACCAGTGAATCTCTGACCGATCCATCTTCGATGAAGAATCTCCCAGCCATCAGACATGCCATCGCCATCCGAATCATCATTGGTTGGATCGGTTCGAAGATCGGAAACATTCCCATATCGATACTCTTCCATCGCTACTGAACCTTCGCCTTCATCACACACGTAGTCGCCATTCTCGCGATATGCGCATGTGAAATTGGTCTCCATCAGGAAACGACCGTAATACTCCACTCCATCTGGCAGACCATCTCCATCGGTATCGATCGACCTTGGATCAGTTGTATCATTACCCTCGGGAGTCACTGGACGATACTCGAATTCATCTCTGTTGGTCCAATTCCGGTCGATGAATCCATCTCCATCAAGGTCAAGGCCATCTCCATCTGAGTCAAGAATTCCATCATAGGGGTCAGATGGATCAAGACCGAAGTTGTACTCCCATCCATCTGGCAGACCATCAAAGTCCGAATCATTGTTCTTGGGATCCATCAACACAATGTTTGCAAAACGTCCTGGATCACCTGCTGCCAAGATCTGCAACTCACCATTGGAGTCAGGTATGGTCACGCTGTCAACAATCTGTCCAGGAATCTTCGTCTGAAGGGCCCGGGCACCGACGTTAGGTTCGTTATAAGTCAAGGCCCACAGCCCCCATGTCGAACCTACGAGCAATTTGCTTTCTTCAGGCACAGGTGTGATGGAATAGAGATCGTTGGCACGGACCTGGTCGTCACCCAACATCGTGTATGGAACCTCCAACCGTTGGGTGCTCAGCGTATACCCTTGAATCCCTGAAGCTGTAGCCAACCACAATTTTGTGACTTCATCGGAACCGGGTGGACCGACAGGCACGATCATGCGAGTCGCCACGCCCGCAGCCACACTGATCTCATCATGGACAGTGAAGTTCTCGGACCGCTGGGCATGATAGATCCAATCACTGACATCAGCAACCAGATTGTATGTCAATAAACCAGCATCTGAACCAAGGTACAACGTTTCGTCAGGATGCTCAGGGGGTATGGAACCAACATAGACGATGTCATTGATGACTCCAGGATGCTGGGCAATGGCCGCTTCAAGGCCGGATGGAGCCGTGCCTAACGAGACCGATGGACTATCACCCCACTGGATTGTGAAAGAGAGAGGTGCGCCCTGATCATTCACTGCAAGGAAAGGGGCTGTGCTCGTGTCTGAAGGTCCAAGGCGACCGACACTAGTGATATTTCCTTCCCCAAGGGTCTGAAGAGGCTGACGTGCCATTGATATCAAGCCGTCACCCAAATCCCGTAATTGATGGATGCGAACGCCTTGCGTCGTTCCAAGTATAACGAAATTCTGGTTGATTTCTGAACTGGGAGACCACAACTCCATATCTAGAATTCGTACTCCAGTAGCGATTTCAACGACGTTGCTGCGAAGCACGTTCTGTTCGTCGTAGTGCACAAACGTGACTCCTGTGCGAGCAGCTACGGCAACGGACTGCGAATGGTCGACAGTGATGATCCGTTTCACATCATAATGTGCGATTGGAGACCAAGGATGGCCTTGATCATAGATATCAACATCCTCTGTCTCATCACGAGAGACTTTGGTGACCTTCAGACCTCCTTGAACCCAATTACCGTCATCAAGAAAGACCTGATATTCTTCCAGATTGCTGAAGGCTTCATCTTTATCGATACGACTGGCTACGTGAGACTTGCTGATCGTGCCATCACCATTCATATCCCATCCATCATTATCATCATCTGCGATGTCATCTGACTGATTCAGAGGGTCCAAGTCGAAGTATGCCTCCCAACCGTCGGGAATCGAATCGCCAAGGATTGGAATGGAAGTTGGTCTCACATCGAGAAGACCCCATCTGTAGAAATCGCTGTCATTGTTCAATGGGTCTGTACCCAGCCAAGTCACCGAATTGAGAACTGCTGCTTCAGGATAATTGTCAGCATGCCACAGACCATCAATCTCTGTCACCCAACCATCAGGCATTCCGTAGGAGTACTCTTCAAGGTTGGAGAAATATTCTCCTTCGTCCAACTCCCCGTCCTGATTGACATCGAATCCGTCCTTGTCATA
>CAZMJD010000181.1:0-679 GCA_964566385.1 uncultured Candidatus Poseidoniales archaeon
CGATGATGTTCTCTGCAACGCCTGCAAGATGGTCTCTCTCACCAATAACGGCAGCTCGCAAGAGGTGGTTGACTGTGATTTCGAAAGCCGCGCGTGCTAGAATGCTATGCTTAGTGCCGGAGACTCCGTGCCGTCCTATCGCCCTTACTTCACCTTCACTAGTCATCACGTCAGCAACCAAGAGAAGGTGCCTGTCATCTACTTCAAGACCTGCCCCCTCCAAGGTCGAACGTATCTCATTAATGATGGCTTGACGAGCTGCTTCGACTCCTAGGAAATTCACGACTTCCACTATATTGTTCGTATATGTTCGGGCACGATTGATTCCTTCAATCTCACTGACCTTGGCCAGATTGCTGCCTATGGTCGAGATGAAGAATCCCCCCTCAGGATCCGGATTGACTTGGGCACGTTCGATCCCCGGGATCCCCTTCAAGCGAATATGCCGTATTTTCTCCTCTAACTGCAACAAATCAGTATAGGAGGCATTATTCTCAAGATCGTCTGCCTTCTTGCGGCCAGGAATAATTGTCAGCTCAGAAGGAGAGGATTCCTTGTCGGGTTCAACATAGAGGCGTAACGCTGCTTCGAGCTTTTCTCGTACTTCATGCCCAGACATTTCTCTCTTCTTCATCTCCTTGTTAAGTAATTCAAGGCGAATGAATCTCTGAGCGACCAC
>CAZMJD010000181.1:689-3853 GCA_964566385.1 uncultured Candidatus Poseidoniales archaeon
GCCGTCGTCACCTCAAGTTTAGGGGCCAATTGTTGTGCTCTTTTCTCTTCTTTAGAGCGGGCCTCATCATCCCCTTCAGGAGGGTCAAGGTAGATGCGCATTGTAGGAGTTGAAGGTGCTTTACGGGCATCAACAATTTCGATGATACGCGGCAAACCTTGAGTGACGTTGACCGTCGCCACACCAGCATAGTGGAATGTACGCATCGTCATTTGAGTGCCTGGTTCTCCTAATGATTGAGCAGTGATGATGCCGGCTGCTTCGAATGAATCAACTGAAGACATTTCCATGGCATCAAGAGAAGCCTGGATCAATGCTTCTGCATTCTTCTTTGTAATCTTGGAAAGACCCTTCTCACGCAGTCCTTCCACAAGTCCCTCAAGAAGTCTGCGGTTCAGCGATGGGCCTTCAAGACCATCATTTACCTTGCTAAGTGCCACATAAAGGGGGTCGTCCCCCAATGCAGAGTCTAATGACTTCATTTTCTTGCCCTTATCGTATTCCTCAAGAGGAATGTTCTGAGTTCTTCGGGTCCTGCGGGGCATTTTGATCGTTAATTTACGGTCATCCTTCCTCGCAGCGGCGTCGTCCTTAGCTTTCTTACCATGTGCTTGGACGATTTGATGGATTTGACCCGCTACTTTGGAGTCTAATCCACAGATTTGAGCGATCTCGCCTTGTTCAAGAATCTTGACATCATCCCACTTGCGATCTTCTGCGAGTTTATGCGCGTACTCTGCATTGATGCCCATGTCCATGAGCTTCTTCTTGGTGGCACTCTTGACCGTCCCCATCATGAATCACCTCCGCCAAGAACTGCATCTATGACTCCATCAATATCGATTGAAGACCCCCTGACGGAACGAGTGGGGTCGGTTCCATCTTCACCATATGTGAATTGGATGATTCTGTCCGCAGTGTTCCTAACTGAGCGAGGGCCGTCGTCACAGACTTTGAGATCGTCAAGAGCATTGATCAAACGACGCTGCATATACCCAGATTTAGCCGTACGGACTGCAGTGTCGACCAATGATTCACGCCCAGATACTGAGAGCATGAAGAATTCTGTTGGTTCAAGCCCTCGTTTGAAGGACGAAGATATGAAACCGCGTTCAGGGGCACCACGTGCGAATTTTCGGAAGTGAGGTAGGACTCTATCTTCATAACCTCTCTCAAGGCGCTTCCCTCGAACCTTTGCCTGACCGATGGAACCTGCCATCATTGTCAAGTTATCCATGCTGCCCCGAGCACCGCTGGTAGCCATCAGAACCGCGGAATTATCTTCTCCAAGTGATTCCTTAGCAATATCGCCCGCTGCAGATTTTGTACGGTCAAGAATCGCCATGACATCTTCTTCGAGAGTCTCCAAGGGAGTCCGCCCTGGCCGTGCAACATACGTCTCGCCAGATTCTCCAAATTGCTCCAACAGTTCATTGACTTCCATGCGGGCTTCACGATTCCTGTCAACAATGCGCTGAATCGCTGATTGAGGGAGATCTTCGTCATCGATCCCGGTCGTGAATCCAAAGGTTGTGCAGACAGCAATCGTGATTCGTGTCAACCTGTCAAGGAACTTCGCACCTTCAGAGGGACCGCAATGATGGAGAACTGCGTCGAGAACTCGTCCATCTTCAGCACCAATTGCACGTTTGTCAATCGTCCCCTTTGTAATCTCAGAGCCCCTGACTTCGACCTTGTCCTTACTTCGACTCATGTAATTGACAAAGATGGCATTGGATTCCTCAGTAGAAGGCATGGCCTTGTTGAGAAGTTGAAGTCCGCCGTAGCCTACGACTCCATCCCGTTCCATGGCTTCTGGAAGCTGGCCAGTGTAATTGATGGCCGAGAGTAGAGGGAGGGCAAGATGATGTGGGACGAAATCAAGGCGGCTGAGGATATACGCCCCACTGATATGGTCGTGAATGCCTCCTATCACTGCGCCTCCAAATCTTGGCGAAAGGATGTGTTCTTGGACTCGCATCAGGATTTTCGCTTCCGCACGTGCCTCTTCACCCTGAATGATTTGCAAGTTCATCTCGTCGCCATCAAAATCCGCGTTATAGGGGGTGCATACGGCAAGATTGAATCGGAACGTCTTTCCATCCATGATCTTGACTTCATGCACCATCATAGACATGCGGTGCAGTGAAGGTTGACGGTTGAAAATGACGACGTCGCCATCGATAAGGTGTCTCTCAACAACCATCCCGGGCTTGGGTTCTCCCGTTCGGACATCTATTGAGGACAGGCGGTCCTCGACATGTTCGCCCCGGCAGTGAGGGCACCTGATCAACAGTTCTTCTGGGAATTCTTCGCCAGGATTCTCTTGTTCGAATCGCCAGCGGTGTTGGAGCACAGCATTTGGATCACCTTCAGGTAATTGACGCCCATCAAGATCTTCTCCCCGAAGATTTGCTAGCGTTCGTTCTTCATCGATGGCATAATTTGTCTGAACATCGCCTTCCTCTGTCTTGGTATCATAGACTTTCAGCATCAAGCCGGGCAGGAAGTTAGGGGCCGGAATCAAGGCATTGATATCCGGTCGCTCACCATTGTACGTCTCACCTCGAATCGGGTCACCTGGAGTGCATTCAGGATTTAGGCAACGGAAACCACTCCAAATATACTTGGTACGGTCTGTAATGCGAACTCTGAATGAATCGCCGCGAACAATGTAATTCACGCCAGGATGGACGTTTGGCCCGCGGAGAATCATTTCCCTCATTTGCTCTCTATTACGGTTAGTTGAACGAATAGGGACAGTCAATTCCTTAGCCGAAAGTTCTGGCACCCCTACTTCATTGATGGAAAGATACGGGTCAGGAGAGATGACAGTCCTAGCACAGAAATTCACACGCTTCCCTGACAGATTGTTTCTGAACCTGCCTTCTTTGCCCTTAAGTCGTTGAGTGAGGGTCTTCAAGGGCCGGCCAGATCGATGGCGTGCAGGGGGTATGCCACTGGTCTGGTTATCGAAATATGTAGTCACATGGTATTGTAGCAGCTCCCAAAGATCTTCCACGATAAGTTGCGGCGCCCCATTATCACGATTCTCACGCAGACGTTGATTGATGCGAAGAACATCAACCAACTTGTGAGTCAGATCATCTTCTGATCTGTCTCCACTATCCAGAGTGATTGATGGCCGTACCGTGATAGGAGGT
>CAZMJD010000182.1:0-3821 GCA_964566385.1 uncultured Candidatus Poseidoniales archaeon
GTATGTGAATGAGATGAACTCAATCCCCCGCTCATCGAAGATTTGTTCCTGTACGACTACCCAACCTTCTGGGTTATGACCATCATGAATCTCTATTGTGAGACCCGCTTCTTCCAATGTTTCCCGTACTGCACCGTCAACGGGGTGCTCAGGATAGTCGACATAGCCGCCTGGAAGTGTCCACGCACCTGTGAAGTGGCCGCGGTTGACCTTACCAAGCAGAACCTCTCTTCTGTCGTTCGTGATGATCACCTTAGCAACGACGCGGTGCAGTGTTCTGTATACACTCTCTCTGAGGACGGGATCCGCTCCTGAATCTGAGATTGCGTCATCCTTCCATGGCCACTTCTGCGGCCATTGATGAATGATGGGAGTCGCAATGATCACTGAGCATCTTCTCTGCTGAAGTTGCACATCATTTCGTCGCTTCTCAACCCACTCCATTCCTGCCTCTCTTGCTTCCTTGACAGTCGGTAGACGGACCCAGATCTCGGCATTCTGTCGTCCGGGCACGAATGGTGCTGGACCCACCCCCCTTGGGTTGACCGTGAACAGTTTTCCATCGTATTCGAGATAAACGAAGACATCCTCATCGTTCATGCGTAGACCTCAGTCATGTTCAGTTGGTGATGTTCTTCTCATTGATCACTGGAATCAAAGGCTTGTACGACTATTTCGACCTTAGCATTGGCTGGCAATGCCGCTTGGAATGTAGCACGTGCCGGAGGAATCTCAATCCCGTGCATCCATTCTGAATAGACTTCGTTCAAAGTGGGGAAATCTTCGATGTCACTGAGCATGACCTGTGCATAGCATATCTCATTCTTTGTGACTCCGGCAACTGCCAACAATGCATCGATCTTGTCCAGAATAGCTGAAGTCTGGGCGGCGACATCATCACCTGCTTCTGGTGCGACTTGGCCAGACAACCAAACGGAACCTTGGACCTTGACACCAGGGCTGTAGGGTCCGTAGGTCACACCACCTTCGACCTCGATCTTCGTCTTATTCGCCATACACTTGCGAAATGGTTGGAGTACATGGCCATTCTCTTGATGAAACGTCATGTTCGTCGTGTTGGAGATTTCCAATGACACTGAGGCAGCAGAGTTTCCGACCAACTTCACAGTGTTGCGAACTGTAGACCAGTTTGCTTATATCGAAAAATCCACTGAAAATAGCGTGCGGCGCCTTCGCTCATTTCTGCTGACAATCCTGCTCATTTCGAGCCTTGCTTCTGGTTGTCTGTCAGATTCAGTTGATGGGCAAGAAGTCTTTCTTGTCGTCGAACAGGAAAGAACGAACGGGACCATTGTTGAATCGTATTCAAATGGGGAACTTGTCTCCTCGACAAGTGTCTTTCTTGAGTTCGATTTTTCGAAGACAGTCTCTAATGAGACTTTGAAGACATTTGGTATAGATCCAGGAGATGGTAGGAGTCCTATCACCGTGGATCCAAGCAAGACTAATACGATCAATGCTGAATTCTCCAATCACGGAATTTACGAGGTCATCGCATATGCAGTGGATGAACATGCTCAACGAGTAGAGATTCAGATCATGGTCCTAATTGAATTGAGAATAGAATGGTTGGAATCGAGTACATACGAGCCAAAGGCTCTGACAATTGACCCCATTCCTATGAATGGTGGAGAATCTCCTGAGTCAATCATCATCGATTCAACAGTTGAAAATCCAGTATTGGTTGAAAATCTTGGAGGAGGCCGAGAAGTCGAGATTACTTGGCGTCTATTGGACCCACAAGAAGATACTTGTCAGAGTCGGAAAGGAACTGTGCCAGAGGGGGAATCAACTAATTGGAAAACCATCCACTTCAACACCGATGAAATACATGAGCTGACACTCAGTTATGATGAAGGTCAGGATGAAATCGATGTGAATCACATCATCTCGATTGAATATTCTCTTCCCAAGTCTGAATCAGGGTCTTGAATCAGGAGAGGATCAGTTATTGTAGCCAATGACATCCCTTAATTGGCTCTTATAGAATCGGCCAGATTCTTGTAAACTTCCTAGCTCGTCCTCGAGCAGTTCGAGCTCAATGATGCGCTCGACCCCAGATCGTCCAAGCACGACGGGAACACCGATGTAGACGTCCTCCATCCCATATTGGCCGCTCAGATAGGCACTACAAGGCAGCACACGTTTACGGTCGTTCAGAATGGATTCAGCCATCACTGCTGCAGCACTACCTGGTGCATAGAAGGCCGATCCGCGCTCCAATAAGCGCACGATCTCGCCTCCGCCTCCTGCTGTGCGCTCACACAGCGCCTTGATTGTCTCCTGGTCTAGAAGTTGATCGATGCTTATGCCAGAGACTGTGGTGTACCGTGGCAAGGGAACCATTGTATCGCCATGCCCTCCGAGCACCATGGCATGGACATCTTCGTTACTGCATCCAACTGCATCGGCGACGAAGTGAGTCATTCGGGCTGAGTCAAGGATACCAGCTTGGCCTACGACTCGTTCGTGCGGAAACCCAGTGACTTTCTGGATGTGGTATGTCATCAGGTCGAGTGGATTGGTCACCATGACGATGATACTGTCTGGTGCGTGCTCACGGATGCCCTCCCCGACCTGCTGGATGATGTCGGCATTCTTGGCGATCAGATCTTCTCGAGTCATGCCAGGCTGCCGTGGAAATCCTGAGGTGACGACAACCACATCGGCACCGCTGATGTCTGCGTAATCACTCGTACCTGTGATGACTCCATCATAATTCAGGATCTGGCCTCCTTGAGACATGTCAAGCGCCTTACCCTTAGCGAACCCTTCAATGATGTCGAGAAGTACAATTTCCCCTAGTCTACGTTCAGCCATCACGAACGCACACGTCGCCCCAACGTTTCCAGCTCCAATGACCGCTATCTTCGCCCTCTCACCACTCAATGCAATACCCCTTGAACTGGCCGCAGTGCTCCCTGCCCATAGGGCTTGCCTTGAGAACATTCCACGCGACTCTTTGTCTAGAGTAGGCGACATAGGTCCTGAAAATAGTTGCCATGTACCGTCCGTATGGTTCAATAACCTCTCTCAAGTCGATTTCGATGTACGACCCGGACTTGGTTGAATCGATGAGAACGTGGTGAAGGTGCAACTTGGAATCCTGAATGAGTCTGGCGATGAAACCCGTGTGGCCATTGTGCCAAACTCAATTCCCAAATTATCGAAGATTGGCTTCACTGTCCTTGTCGAATCCGAAGCCGGTCTGTCCTCATTTCATTCCGATGCAGACTACGTCGAGAAGGGGGCGACGATTGTTCCACGCGCTGATGCGTTGAAGGCAGATTTGTTGATCTGTATCGGCCCCCCTGATTTCTCATCCCTCTCTGAAGGACAGATTGTTGCATGTGTTGCCGATCCCTTCCGTCATCCTGATCATGTCAGGGATGCGATGGCAGCAAAGGTGACACTGCTGAGCATGGACATGATTCCGCGCCGAATCTCACGCGCACAAGCGATGGACGTCAACTCCAGCCAGGACAATCTGGCGGGATACAAGGCAGTGTTGATGGGGGCTGCCCAAGTTCCCAAGGGTATTCCGATGATGACCACTTCTGCAGGTACGGTACGGCCCGCCAAGTTTGTGATCATGGGTAGTGGTGTTGCTGGCTTACAAGCTATAGCGACCGCCAAGCGCCTAGGTGCGGTCGTATATGCATCAGATGTGCGCAAATCTGCAGCAGAGCAGATTGAATCAGTTGGCGGACGCTTCATCGAGGTTGAAGGAATGGATTATTTTGAAGATGAGGCAGTCTATTCTAAGCCGCATAAACATGAATTCATTCAGAAGGTGAATG
>CAZMJD010000183.1:0-3779 GCA_964566385.1 uncultured Candidatus Poseidoniales archaeon
CCCACGTAGAGAAGAACCGCCATGGCAAGTACGAACATAACGAGAACACGGTACTCTGCGCGCAGAAATGCCATCGCACCTGAACGAATCTCTTTGGTGATTCTGGCGACTTTCTCATTGGTGATGGGAATCATGCTGAGGCGTCTGAGAAGTATGAAGGCGATCACAAGGCTAGCTGTTCCGAGAATTACTCCGAGGTTGCCAATCATGGTTGCAGTATCTTGTTCCATATCTGCGGCGGGTAACCGAGAGGACTTTACAATTATGTGCAGAAAAAGTCAACGGAAGCAATATCTTGCTCAGTCATCGGATGGCGTCCATCCCAGCGCCCCTGACCCTGAATCGTGTGTAGCACTAGAATCACTGGGTTCGAAGCTTGTAAGGGGTGCTGAATGAGTGTGAACTTGCTTGAGATCTACCCGAGGGTACGATGAGGCGGAGACTTCCGCTGTGCTCTTAGCAGCTGCACGTTTCTTTTTGCGATCCTTTCGCGATTGCTTGAATGGCGCATGTGCCCCTGGGAAATGGCGACGACGACTGCGTCGAGCTACGAGTGACAGAATCAACAGAAAACAGACACCTATTGAGAATCCGACAATCCTTTGATTCAGGTCGAACTTCTTGAGCTCGCCTTCGGCTGCTTCCACAAGGTCTGTGGCTTCACCCAATGCCCCACCAACCGCATTATCGACAAGACCTGCGCCAAGAGATGGATTCTCCTCCAGAGGGCGGATAGGGATGGTGATGTTACGTATCTCATCATCATCAGGACCAAATGCTGTCAATTTGAGAGTATCCGCAACAGTTTGGGAAGTGGTGATTGTAATCAAAAGGTCCGAGCGATCTCCAGATGATTCAGAGGGGGAGAGATGGACTGAATCATTGGATGGAGCGACGACGATCGCATCACTTGTATTCACTCCAATCGTCAGGTAGAGATGTTGTGGAGTAGGGTTGCCAATACTGCACGTCACCGTGACATTCTGCCCTGCATCCAGATAGATGGTCGATGGAGCGCATCCGATGGTTATGACAGCAACGTGCTTGGATTGTATCAGAGGCCAGTAATCAATTTGGGTGGCGCCTTGAGCAGAGGAATCACCCCACCCATCATTGTCATGATCGGCATGTTGAGTGGGGTTGCGCCAGAACATATCCGCACCATCCTCTCCCGTCCAGCCATCATCGGGGTCAGACCAGCCATCGCCATCATAATCTGGACATCCACGGCGGTCTTCGGTCGAATTGCCAGATAAGTTTGGGCAAGAATCGTCTTCGTCTGAAAATCCGTCCCCATCACCATCTGGACTGGAAGCCATTGAAACGGGAACCAGAATGAGAAAAAGAACACCCACAGCGGCAGTTGTCCAGCCTGCTTTCATTATTCGCTGCCTCCGGCCGAAGAGTCTGCGGACATCTCGGCCTCAGCGGCCTCCTGATCGAGCTTGTCATCGATGAATCGTTGCATGTAAGGTGGCAACTCACCATTCACGAAGATGATGTCCTCAATTCCTTCGATCTGCTTCAAACTGTAGTAAATCTGCATCGCAGTCATCGGTGTTGAAGAACAACCTGTGCAACCACCCTCTAGAGAGAGCATGATGATGCCATCATCGGTCGAGATGACATTGACAACACCATCGTGAGCATCGAGCACCGCTTGAACGGGCCCAACATGCTTGAGAATCATCTCCTCATCGATGACCATACGCAACTGCACCCCTTCTCTACATTCAAACCCTTGCCCATGTATCTTCAAGAAGATATGAAGAACATCGAGAAAAATCACTCTCCATGAACATCGTTGTTCTGACCGGAGCGGGAATCTCTGCCGAATCGGGACTGCGCACATTTCGCGATTCAGGAGGCCTGTGGGAGGATCATCGAATCGAAGAAGTCGCAACATATTCGGCTTGGGCTTCACATCCGGAGATGGTGTGGAGATTCTATCAATCTCGACGCAGACAACTCTTGGAGGTTCAACCAAATCATGCACATCGCGCTCTTCGTCAACTAGAGACGAATACGAGTCCAGGATGCTTCACCCTCATCACTCAGAATGTCGATAATCTGCACGAGCGTGCAGGCTCCAAGAATCTGATTCACATGCACGGCGAACTATGCCGACTACGATGTGAGCAATGCGGGTATCTCGCAGAGATGATGGATGATGAGCACTTGCAAGAGACATTCGTCGGTTGTCCTGAATGCGACCATGAGCGGTTGCGACCCCATATCGTCTGGTTTGGAGAGATGCCACTTCAGATGCAGCAAATAGATGCAGCAGTTCGGTTTGCAGACTTATTCCTAGTGATTGGAAGCAGCGGCCATGTCTATCCTGCTGCTGGCCTGCTTGATATCGCCTCATCAAGGGGTGCACATTGTGTAGGAATCAACCTTGAACCACCACAGAATGTCAGGCTCTTTGACGAATTTCTACAGGGCAAAGCCGGGGAGATATTACCCGAATTCGTCTCACAAATGGTTGGGGTGAAGGAGGAGTGATTCATTCAGATTCATCGCGCTGTCTCAACCTACGAATTGAGTGAGGATTCGCTCCTTGTGATATCTGTTCTCCACTCAGATTCAGGCGAGCGGCCACTGCTAGCATGAGGCATACCACGGCGAGTGGGAGAAGGATGGCATCGGACGACCAGAGCGCTCCACCTGAGCGCTCGATGATGATGAGAAGAATGGCATCGATGATGAAAAGAAATGAAAGAAGATTCTGCATCTTCATTTCAAGTGCGGGGCGACGTGATGTCAAACTGATGAGGGTGAAGGCGATGAAAGTCAGCCCACAAGTGATAGAGGTAACCTGAGTCAGCGCATCATCCATACCTCTCGGTAGAGGTTCAGACGTATGCGGTTTTTCGTCAAGACAGGCACAGGCCTATGAGGCAGCGTTGTCGTGCATGTCCATGGTAGGAGGTATTCGGGCTCTGCCGTCCTCAAGGCGGACCGAACCACCTTTTTTCACACGAACTCAGATTTCGGCTGCTCTCGACCATGTTGCAGTCCTGCTTGAATTGAAAGGAGCCAACCCATTTCGGGTTCGGGCTTACCAGAATGCTGCTAGAACATTGGGCAGCCAACCGATAGATCTGTGGTCTCATTGTCAAGATGGTACCCTTGATTCGATCAAGGGTATCGGAAAGAACCTCGCTGCTGCTATTGCAGATGTACTCGAATGTGGAGATTGGGGCGACTGGGATGATTTACACACTTCAACACCGCATGGGCTATTGGAAATGCTTGAAATTCCAGGGATGGGGCCTAAGCGAGTCAAGATCCTACATGAGGAGTTGGCTATCGACGGTCTTGAATCCCTAAGGCGAGCCTGCGAAGAGGGATACGTTTCGGAACTCAAGGGATTCGGAAAGGTGAGTGAAGCAAAGATTCTGCAGGGCATTGACCTACTCTCTCGATACCGGGCGCGGAGGCGACTCAATGTGGGGCTTGCCTATGGTCTGGCATTCAAGCGCCTGATATCTCAGATCGAGAAGGTTGAAAGAACACAGATCGCCGGCTCATTACGGCGACGGCGTGAAACTGTTGGTGATCTCGATATCGTTGCCGAGGTCGCTCCAGAGTATGCCACATCAGTAGCTAATGCTATCACCTCACTTCCTGGAGTGATCGAGGTAAAAGGTGCTGGTTCAAGTAAAGTGAGTGTGGTCCTGTCTGCACAGATCCTTGCAGAGGGATTCAATCTAGGACACATAGATGCAAATGTCAATGATGCAATTGGAGGTGCAGAATACGAAGAACTCGAAGCT